>JAUVKJ010000235.1 GCA_030592145.1 Bacteroides sp. | reverse complement strand
GTCTCACTTTTTTGTGAGATGCTTTGGATATAGGCACTTGGCGATATCCCTTCAAATTTATTAAAAGCTCTGTAAAACGATGCTTTTGAATTGAAACCGCAGTTATAAGCAATGCCCATGATGGAAAGATGGCTGTTGGTTTCAGATACACACTGCAGTTTAAACTCCTCAACGCGATAGTTGTTTATAAAGTCAAAAAAGGTCTGGTTAAGATGTGAGTTAAGTATTTCGAAATGGTTATTTCAGGATCGAGACAGGGTTGTTTTTGCTCCAATCCGAAATATCCGATTACCAATATATACACCGAGGCAAAACTATATACTGTCAACGAAAGGATTTTGTGAGAAGCATAATGAAAAATTAAGCAATAAATTATGACGGTGTTTCTGAATTAATTTCAAAGCCCATAAATTGTATGTAATTGTAGATATGCCAATGGAAAGAACGGATATTTTGTAGAATATCTGGTCTTTAAATAGTTCATTCCCAGCTATATAAATTTTCTCTGCATCCGGGAGATGAATGAAATTAAAATAATGTGCAATCGAAAAAGCCAGAAAAGGGATGAAATGAAGCGAATATTTGACATCCTCCCATTCCGTAAACGAAAGGGATTCCTTAAGAAAAGGTCAGTACTCCCTCGCGGTTTCCTGCTGGTTTCTGCTTCCGACCACTATTGCAGTTCGATTCACAGACCATCCCCGCCTGCCCGGCGGTTACCAGTATTCTTGTTTATCGAATACTTATGTAAATATACAAAAAATCGCTTATATCCACTACCTAAAGGAAGTGGTTTTACGCTCAATTATGGATGATAAGTATGTAGTTCATCTATTGTCGTTCAAATTAAGATTCGGTGTCTCTTTAGTAAATATACATATTGTGGACAAACAAGATGTATGTACTGAATGTGAATGATTGCAGTTTTTTAAATTATCTTAGCCAAACTTTGAAAACAAATACCATGGAAAACGCTTCTGAATACGTCGGAAAATTTGAAACCTATCTTGAAAAGTTTACTGATGCTCTGATAACCTGGGCGCCCAGAGTGCTGCTAGCCATAGTGCTCCTGGTTGTGGGGATCATTATCATCAACCGGCTGGTAAGGCTCATGCGCCGTATCATGACGGCCAGGAATATTGATCCCTCGCTGGTGCCGTTTTTAGCGGGTCTTGTAAACATCCTCCTGAAAGTGATGCTGATCATCAGCGTCATTGATATCATCGGGGTAAAGACCACCTCCTTTATAGCCGTGCTGGGGGCAGCGGGACTTGCTGTGGGACTGGCACTGCAGGGAAGCCTGGCCAATTTCGCCGGGGGAGTGATTATCATGATCTTTAAACCCTACAAGGTCGGTGATTACGTAAAGGCACAGGGAGAAGCCGGAACGGTAAAGGCTATACAGATCTTCAATACCGTACTTACCAGTCCTGACAATGTTCGGATAATCCTTCCCAACGGCGCCATGGCATCGGGCACCATCACCAATTATTCCGTCGAGGAAACCCGGCGTATGGACCTGGTCTACGGGATCAGTTACGACGACGACCTTGAAAAGGCGAAAAACATCCTCAGGGAAATGGCTGAAGCAGATGCCAGGATCTTTTCAGACCCGGCACCCTTTATCGCCGTAAAGGAACTTGCCGACAGCTCCGTAAACCTCGTCGTCAGGATCTGGTGTAAGAAAGAAGATTACTGGAACATCCACTTTGACTGGCAGAACGATGTGAAACTCCGCTTTGACAAGGAAAACCTGACGTTCCCCTTCCCACAACAGGATGTGACCCTGCATCAGGCCGGCAGCTGACGGGATTGTCATAACAGATAAGTGTGTATCCGATTTATTCAGCCGTAAATTCTCTGAAGATTCTTCTGGATCAAAACATTGTACAACCTTAATCCCATCTCTCCACTTTCAATGATAAGTCCCTTGTCAAGTAAGGCTTGAACTGATCTGGCCACGGAACTGGGTGAGGAAAGATTATATTTCAGACTGAACTCCCTTGATTGAGGTGCTTTTACGAACTCCTCTCTGGCAATGGCTATAAGTGTTTTCCATTGAAGAGCAGGCAGGAGAAATTCCTGCTCCCTGGCCATTGATTTATGATCTTCCAGGATATCTGACCAAACCTGTTCAAAAAGGTTATGGTCAATAGTCTCTTCCGACTCACTATAAATCCTCGAAAATACCATTTGAGTAAAACCGGTATGACAATAGGTCATATCAAGAACCCTGTAGATAACATCAGGATCGAAAGCCTTATTATATTTATTGAGAATCGAAAAAACCTCCCTTGCATATGATTCGCGATCTATCTCATGCAACTCCATCATCAAAATCTCTTTCATGAGGCTTTTTTTGCTGCCGGAGAACAGGAATGTAATCTCCGGAAAGCTCTGCATAATCGTCCGTATTGTTGCTTCTGCATTATCTTCCTCATAACCGGCCACTTCCTGGAATTCATCAAATGCAATCACTGCATTTTTACTGTGATCTCTGATGGATCTGAATAATTCAGGAAGACTTCGTATGACGTTTTCCCGGTTTACGAGGCTGAAATTAATTTTCGGATTTCCTGAGATCGGATCAAACGACAGAGACGCGCCCAGACTCCCTAATATTTTATTTAACCTGGACTCATGCATAATTTTCTTATCGTACAATACTTCTGAAAGTTTCTGGGCGAATTGAACAAGACTCCGGGTGGCAAACAGATCAATAAAAAATGGCTGGTATGTCTTCTTATCCAGCTTGCGAAATACATGTTGAATAAGCATTGTTTTGCCAAACCTGCGATGAGAAAAGAGCGTAAGGTTGCGCTCACTGTGGATGGCATCAAGCAGTTTACCGGTTTCCTTCTCCCTGTCAAAAAAATACTCAGGTCCCTGGTAAGTTTTTACAGAAAACGGATTCATGATACATGTTTGCGTTACGCATCTATTTCAACAAATATAATACATGTTTGCGTTATAAACAAATATCTTTTTGCGTTTCGCTTTTATCGCCCGGAACGTACGCCATCCAGGTCGATGCTGACCAGTATCTGCTGGGAATAGTCGACCTGTCCCAAAGCAAAATGAAGGATTATGTTGAGTTTGGCACGGACTGCACCGGAGCGGAAGGGTGCCCAGAAGAAATCCAGCCGGCCGTACTCTTTCAGGCGGTAGAAAGGATCGCCGTAAAGGAATGTATGTCCCTCTCCCCTGTAATACAGTCCCTCGAGTCCGAGTCCCTTCCACATTATCATTCCCCCGGCAGTAAAACCGGCGGGTGTCTGCCATCCATTATGAAGGGCGCGGATCTTGTCAAGCGAGACCAGGGTGCCGATATGGAAAAGGAGTGTATCAAGCGGTACAAGGCTGCTGAGGTTGGTTCCCACATTCAAATCAAATCCCCCGTTATCCCTTAAATTATGGTTTTGATCGAGGGCCGAACCTGCAAAATGCCCCATCATGAAATGGTGGTTGTAGTAAAACAGGCCGAAACGGGCTTCGCCTGACTGAGCAAAAATAAACCGTTCGGGCATTGTGTCGGTCTGCCTGCTGGTCCAATCGATAAAAATATTCTGGGTACCCCAGCTCTTGTTCAGTCCCATGTAAACCCCCTGGATATTCGGACGGTAATAGTTCAGTGTATCGGACAGCAGTGCAAGCGGAAAATCAAGCAGGTCGCGGCGGGGAAAAGCTCCGATAAAGAAATTAA
>JAUVKJ010000048.1 GCA_030592145.1 Bacteroides sp. | reverse complement strand
AATTAGAACCAGAGTTAATTTATCAAATACTTACAACCATGATCAAAACCGAAGAATTGACCAAAATCTTCCGCACCGACGAGGTGGAAACTACTGCCCTGAACAAAGTAACCATGGAGGTTCAGGGTGGCGAGTTTGTGGCCATTATGGGTCCCTCGGGTTGCGGAAAATCAACCCTGCTGAATATCGTCGGATTGCTTGACAATCCAAGCGGTGGCAGCTTGTTTTTTGACGGAACGGACGTTTCCGGGTTCAAGGAAAGGCATCGCACCAATCTGAGAAAGGGAAATATCGGGTTCGTGTTCCAGAGTTTTAACCTGATTGATGAACTGACCGTTTATGAGAACGTCGAACTTCCCCTGTTGTATATGAATGTTTCTTCCTCTGAAAGGAAGCGGAAAGTGAATGAGGTGCTGGAGAGGATGAAGATCGTTCACAGGAAAAAGCATTTCCCGCAGCAGTTATCCGGCGGACAGCAGCAGCGTGTGGCCATTTCCCGGGCCGTGGTATCCCGGCCGAAGCTGATCCTTGCTGACGAGCCGACAGGTAACCTGGACTCGGCCAACGGGGAAGAGGTATTGGGCTTGCTTACCGAACTGAACCAGGAGGGCACCACCATCATCATGGTAACACACTCGCCGGGCGATGCAGAAAAGGCACACCGGATCATTCACCTTTTCGACGGACATATCGTTACAGAGAATATAAAACACGTGCTTTAATTACGATGAAGGATTTATGTGTACCAATTCCAAATTTCGGTGAGGCTGAGATTGCAGATATTGAATTGCGTATCGGCGAAAAAAAGATCTCCTATAGCTTCCGGGTGGAGTCATTCCCCTGGGAGGTGGAGGATGAGCTTTCCGTCGAAGACGATGATGTGTCCGCATCTCTCGCCCGAATATACAGGTTGAAGAGAGCCATCAATGGGTATGACAAGGACTGGGAACTGATCCAGATCTTCACCCCCAACGACAATGCCTGTTATATTCAGGTCCTCTACCGGAAACGGAATGGATAAATTTACATCTGCTTGAACTAATTTATTTAAGATGAGACGGATTTGGATTTACACGGGAGTTTTATGCCTTGTGACCCTCAGTCCAGACATTCATGCCCGGAAAATATGGACTCTTGAGGAATGCATTGCTCACGCCCATGAGCACAACCTGCAGGTTCAGCGCCAGCAACTCCAGTCAAAGTCGGCAGAGAATAATTATCTCTACGCTAGGGCACAGGTTCTGCCCAATGCCAATATTGGGGCTAATTATACTTATAATCAGGGCCGGGCACTGAACACGGAAGATTACGAATGGATAAACCAGTCATTTTATGACGGTTCAGTGGGTTTTAACAGCCGCATGAATCTGTTCAACGGTCTGTCCAATTATAATAACATACTGCAAAACAAGTACAATCTGCTGGCCCGTATCGAGGGCGTGAAGGAGCTGAAAAACGATATCACCATCCAAATTGCGGGAGCCTACCTCCAGATCCTTTTCAACGAAGAACTGCTCAAAATCGCAGAAGAGCAATTGAAAGTGACGAAACAACAGGTTGCAAAGAATGAGAAACTGGTCGAAGTGGGAAACCTCTCCCGTGGAGATCTGTATGAGATCCAGGCCCAGAAGGCCAGGGAGAAATCGAATGTTACGGCAGCCAGTAATACGCTTGCGATTTCTTACCTGACCCTGGCTCAGTATATGGATCTCGAGATCCACAACCTTGCAGATTTTAAGATCAGCATTCCTGAACTGGGAATTGAAGATGCAAACATTCTGCGTACAGTCGACAGTGTCTTTAATGATGCCATGGTTGTACTGCCCAGGATAAAAGCTGCCGAATACACTTTGTTGAGCTATGAAAAGGGACTTAAAGCGGAGATCGGTACCGCGTTCCCATCGCTTGACCTCAGGTATGCCGTCGGGTCCTTTTATAATGAGCTTTCGCCGAACCCGGTTTCCTCCACTGATCCCTATCCCTGGTATGATCAGTTGGCCGATAAGCGCAGGCAGATTGTTACTTTGGGACTGAATATCCCTGTATTCAACCGGCTGTATACCCAGAACCGGATAAGCAATGCAAAAGTGGGTGTGATGGATGCGCAGGTGGGACTCGAACAGACTAAACAAACCCTTTTTAAGACCATACAGCAGGCCTATGCGGATGCCAGGGCAGCCCTCGATAATTATGATTCAAACCTGGAAACGGTGAAGTCAATGGAAGAGGCATTCATTTACACCGAACAAAAATTCAATGTAGGCATGGTTTCTTCGGTCGATTACAACATTGCTAAAAACAACCTGACCAGGGCCCAGTCTGACCTCCTGCAGGCCAAGTACCTGTACATTTTCAATACCAAGATCCTTGATTTCTGGGCAGGAAAACCAATCACTCTGTCAGGAAGCCTTTAGGCAATCAGGGGATTCTGCCGGATCGACGGGCGATTACACTTACGAATAGCCCATCACCCTGTCAGGATGCCTGCAGTCAATCTGGGATCCTGCCGGATCACCGCCCCGACGGGCATAGTCTAATCCACATCTGCAGTATATACATTTTCTCCTGCAAGCCAGGTCTGAAGGATCCGGGTAGTGGGAATATCCTCCAGGGGAATGATCAGCAGGTCGCGGTCCGTAATGATAAAATCTGCCATCTTTCCGGCTTCCAGGCTTCCCTTTTCATCTTCTTCAAAGGCTGCCCTGGCCGCCCAGATGGTCATGGCCCGGAAGGCCTCCTCGCGGCTGAGGGCGTTTTCGGCCTGGAACCCGCCTTCCGGATATCCCTCCGGGTCCTTCCTGGCGGTAAGGGCGTAATAACCATACAGGGGATTGATACTTTCAACCGGAAAGTCACTGCCGTTGGGGATCCATCCGTTTTCTTCCATCAGTTGCCTGTATGCATAGGCCCCTTTGATCCGTTCATTCCCAAGGCGATCGCCGGCCCAGTACATATCCGAGGTGGCATGGGTGGACTGTATGGACGGGATAATGCTGTAATCTCCGAACTTTCTGAAATCGCCGGGATGAACGACCTGGGAATGTTCGATCCTCCATCGAAGATCATTTTTTTCTTTAAGGATGCCTGCATATATATTCAGGATCCATCGGTTTGCACTGTCACCGATGCAATGCGTATTCACCTGGTAACCGTTCTCCAGGGCCAGCCTGCACTGTTCGCGAAGGTACTTATCACTTGAGACTGCCAGTCCCGCATTACCCGGATCATCGGAATAAGGTTCCAGCAATAAGGCACCCCGCGAGCCCAGGGCGCCGTCGGTGAAGAGCTTAATGGATCTTACATTCAGGCGACCGGTCTTGTAGATGCCCTTGTACAGGTAATGTTCATAATTCTTTCCACCCGGCGAGAGCATGGCGTATATCCTTATCTTCAGGTTGCCCGACTTTTGCAGGGAATCGATCAGGTCGATGGTCTCATATCCGAGTCCCGCATCATGAACCCCTGTCAGTCCCACGGCAAAACAATTCGCCTCACCCTGCAACAGAGTTTTGATTACATCCTGCTCATCCGGTTCCGGAACGATCTTCGAAACCAGGCCAATGGCATTGTCGATCAGCACTCCTGTCAGTTTTCCGTTTTCCATGATCAGGGAGCCTCCGTCAACGACTGTTGTTTCGTCCACACCGGCCCTTCTCAGCGCTTCGGAATTGGCTATTGCTGCGTGCCCGTCGATCCGCCTGAGCAGCACGGGATTATCCGGGAAGGCTTTGTCAAGCTGGTCTCTGTGGGGAAACCTCATCACTTCCCAGTCGTTCTGGTCCCAGCCTCTCCCCAGTATCCATTCAGACGGATATTTTTCCTTCCGTGCCTTCAGTATCCCAATAACCTCCCCGAACGAGGAGGTACCCACCAGGCCGGCATGCAACAGGCTTTTTCCATATCCTATGAAATGGCAGTGTGCATCGATAAGTCCCGGGTAGACAAATTTCCCTTCAAGGTCAATACTTTGTTCGGCGCTGTATCGCTGTAAAATATCTTCTGTAGTTCCGACAGCCAGTATCATGCCATCTCTGACAGCCATGGCAGCGGCGGTTGAGAAAGATTCATCGACCGTGTAGATCGTGCCATTGTAAAGGATCAGGCCGGCTTGCTTATCGTTCATACAGGAACTTAGCATTATAGCCGTCAGAAGAACGGCCGGGAGTTTTTTTATATGCATAATCAGGGAGCATTACACGGCGGGGGAAGTTTCCCGCATTATTTAACAATCAGTTTCCCACGATAAACCGACGGCCCCGAGATCTCGATCGAGTAATATCCCGGGGTAAGCTCATCACGGTCTACCACGACTTCACCCGTGGTAATACCGCTGATGCACCGGACAAGTTTGCCTGACAGATCCCTGAGGTAGAAGGTGTGTTCCTGAGATCCCGGATTCGGAAACCTTACCCGGGCCTGTTCCGCCATAGGATTCGGGTAGATCACCATATCGCCAGGCTTCTGCTGTGGGTGCAAGCCTGTGGCTTTTAATTTATTATCATCCATGTTGGAGAGTGAATGATGGTAGGGTCCTGTGCCTGCCTTGAGTCCGTTTCCTGTTGGACTGCAGGGTACCGGTTTTTGAATGGCCACCCGGTAGTAAAACTCTTCACCGGATGTTGCCCCCAGGTCGGTCCATGTTGTGGTACTGCTTGCCATGGCATGCACGTTGCTGAATCCTGACTTGCTGCCGCTTCTGAATATATAGTAAGTTCCGTAGGCAAACCCGTAGTATTGGTCCCAGTCCAACTGTGCCACATTGTGTTCCGTGTTCAGGCTTGTTAGAAGATGTATGGTTTTATGAGGTTTACACAGATTGATATCAGACTCGTTGCCTTCTGCATCCAGGGCTGTGATCTTGTATATGTAGGCCTGTACCGCAGGATTGGCACCGGTGTCGGAATACACGCTCAGGCCGGATGCCGGTACGTTTCCCAGGACTTCGTACTGTCCGGCCACAATGCTTTCGCGGTAAACATTATAGGATTCAATGGGAGCCGATGATTTCTTTTCCCATATGACCAGGTTGTCTCCCGTAGTAGTGTCAACCGTAACCATGCAGATCTGAGGAGTCAGGAACAGCTGGATGGAATCTGTACTGGCCATCCCGCAGGAATTCTCGATAATGCAGTGATAGAGTCCTTCCTGTGTGCTGTCCGGCGTGTAGAAGACCACTTTTGGCTGCTCTCCGTCCGGTAAGGGAGTTCCATCTTTAAACCACTGGAAGCTCATCGGGGGCGACCCCTCCGCCCGTACTTCCAGGACCACGGGGATCCCTTCGATCATCCATCTGCGATCAGGCTGGATGAAAATCTCAGGCGGGTGGTTGACGATCAGGAAGGAAGGTTCAGAGATCTTTTGTCCGTATGCATTCCATACACGGCAGAAATAAATTCCTTCGTTCTCCTGTTCAACCGGATTGATTTCAAGAACCGGGAGGATTGCCCCTTCGATAATTTGTTCATTACGATACCATTGGTAATAAGCTGTATCATTTGCCATTACATCAAAAACGGCCGTATCGCCATCGCAGGCTACAATATCCATCGGTTGCGAGAAGATATCAAGCAGGCCCGTCTGATGTTCGTAGGCCCCTATGTCATACGCATCGGGGTTTCGTTCAAAACCCGTATAATCTGCATAGAAATCCTGAAATATCTCCTGGTTAAACATTCCATTGTTGATGGCAGGAGAAAGGGCATTTATGTCCCAGTCAGCTTCTGAACCATCAAAGTCTGTTCCCACTCCGCTGCTTGCCTTAAGGAATTGCGGCAGGCTGTCCAGGATCTGGTCGATCGTTCCTGAAAATTCAGGGTTTTCCGCCCGTATGCTGCCGATGCCTCCTTCCACGATACAATTTACAATATCCACGTTCAATGCTCCTTCAATTGCGATCGGGGCAGCATTCCCGAAACCGTCCCGGTTGCCCCAGACGATGTTGTTTATAAACCTTGTGTCTGACAGTAGCCGGACAGAGGATCCTTTGTACTGGCTCGACAGATTATTGCATATGGTATTGTTCACAATGGTGGCATCGGAGTTTATATCAATATATATTCCCGCTCCTTCCCTTTTGATATGCCAGACACCCAGGCCGGCATCTGCGGCATTATTGACAATAAGGTTGCTGGCAATAAAAGGATCACAGTTTTTTACTGCCAGTCCCCCGAAACGATTGTTATGAATAATATTGAACATGATCCTTGCTTTTGACTTCCTGCAATAAATACCACCTCCCTGTGTATCCGCATTATTGTATGCTACCCGGTTTCTCTCTATAATAGTTGCACCAGAAGAATAAATTCCGCCACCGTAAGCCCATGCCTGATTGTTATGGATAAAATTGTCCTGGATTAATGCTGATGATGTATGTGAAGTATAGACGGCTCCTCCTTCATTGGACAGGTTATAACGAAATACATTGTTCAGGATCTCAGTACTTGCCCAGCCGACACTGACAGCACCACCCTGCCACTCAGCATAGTTGTGCTGAAACAGGCAATTTGTTATACGCTCGGGTGAAGACCGGTCAGAAATAAATACAGCCCCTCCACGTCGATCGCCGCCATCCATATCGGCTGCATATTCAAAAATGCAATGGTCAAGGACCGAGTTCGGATTGTCCCATGTCTGGAAATACAGGCCACTCCAGGTACCCAGAGTAGTATCAAGATCATAATAACCTGCTGTATCATGTATCGTGAATCTGATTTTATGGTTTTCCGATCCCTGGGCAATCAGGCAGCCTTCGATGATCAGTTCATAATGCCCCTGGAATTCCACAATTGTTCCCGGGGCAATGGTTAGCTTTACTCCATTGTGCACCCTGATGTCGCCGGTAACCTTTACAGTATCGGCCATAAGTATCGTATCCGAGGTGATATCCGCATCCAGGGTAATGGAAGCGGATGACTGGCTGAATTCATGGGGACCGATATCCACGATACCATAGGAGATCCTTTCCATACCTCCAAGATCAACCGGAGGCATTTCAAAACCCTCAATGTCCAATGTCCCATTGTTCACTGCCGGTGAATTGATGGGCAGTGTCCAGTCCGCCGTCAAAACCTGAATGCTCATACCCATATCCGAGGGGGCATTAATAAACATGGGATCTACGGCAATGAAATTATTATCCCCAAAAAAATCAATATCAATTTCAACTCCGAATTCATCTGTGGTTCCGGGAAAAATGCAATTCTGGAATAATATACTGGATGTGGGATCGGTCACATCAAGATAATGCCGGTTCCCCCATACGATTGAATTATAGAACCTTGGATTGGAGAGTTCCATCCACATGACCAATCCACCGTTTTTTGCAACGATGGAGTTAATCAGTATTGGGTCACCTGCATGAAGTTCCATGGCAGCGTGTTGGTTATTAGCTATTATACTGTTTACTATCAGGGGATTAGATAGATTTATATACATCCCGTGATTATTGTTATTAATAATATGGCAATTAAGGAATGAGGCATTACTGGCATAGGAACTAACACCTCCTTTACTGTTGGCTGTCAGGGTAGTGTGATCCAGGGAGATGTTTGAATTTACCAGGTTGATCGCGTGAGCCGTATTGTTTGAAATGAGTGAATGAGAAATGGAAAGGCGGGGGTAATATCTTGCATTGATCACCCCGTTCCAGTCATGGTCCGTTTTCATATGTTTGAACTGGCAATAACTGAATCTGGACGTATCTGTATCCGATTGATCCATAAACCAGAATCCATTCCAGCCGGTGGCAGGATCCTTTGCCGTAAAAATGATGCTGTCCGACTCCGTACCTTCGGCAATCAGGGTACCCAATACGTTGATGACATAAAAATCCTGAAACTCCACATAGGTTCCCGGGCTTATCGTCAGCGTAACACCCAGTTCAACATTTACAATGTTCACTATGCGGATGGTATCAAAGTCCAGCACGGTATTCTCAGCAAACAAACCTCCAATCTCCAGGATCGTTCCCGGGCTTATGGTGTCCATCACCGGAGGGGTGGTTTTTAACGGAATATAGAAACCGGAACATCCGAAAGGACTGTTGTCAAAAGCCTGGCGCTGCTGGTCGAAATCGGCAAATGCCAGCGACATTCCCTTGATCTCATCACCTGTGATATCAAAATAGGCGGAAGGTTTGAACCGGATGGAATAGGTACTGTCGCCATTGTATATCATACTGCCTGGAGTACCATCTATTCCCGGTCCGGGATGAGCGATCCCGTTCACCCACCACGTTCTGCTATACCAGTGAAGGATGGGGGCTCCGCTCATATAAATGGTTTCCTGTCCCGTAAAGGGCAGGCTCTTCTCCGAAATGCATGCCTTCCGGACATCCAGGGTCAGTGTTATGGTATCCGTCCCGGATGCATCTTCCGGAGAAATGGAGATGGCTTCAGGCATTGGCGGCTGGGCCATGATATTTAAGGAGAGCAAGAATGAGAGTATAAGGGAAACAGGAAATTTAAACCAGTGGCCGGCAGGATTCGCGGTTTTCATGATATAAGGGATTAGTGAATTTGATATCAAGTTATGAAAAAATTTCAAAAGGCCGGGTACCACCCCGGCCTTTATAGTCCACCTGCAATCCTACTGCTGGTGGTCACTGGTTATTAAACCAAATCCGCTTCTATTATCCGTCTTCCCACCATCCAAAAGCAATGACAATCCGTGCTTTCAGTTTAATATCCTGGCCAAAGCCATAGATCAGTTCATATTTTATCGGAATGCATTCAAAATAATTCCTTCGTGAGATCTCCGTGGACACTGTTCCATCCGTTGTTTCAATTATTGATCCTGACCGGGCTGTCTCAGTACCGGCGGCCGTTTTGTATGACCATAGCGCCAGCCCTTGTCCTTCCGGATAATCCATGGTAAGGGTGATCGTTCTCCTGCGATAATCAACTTCCACTGCCGGTGTAAACCCGGCATGTGTTACACCGCTTATCTCCATCAGTTTGTCGGTTAACGGATTATAAGAATGCTCACTCCCAAAATCCCCTTCTTCATATTTGACACGAACAATATTATCCGGTAGCAGGTTGTGAATGATAGTGAAACGGGTTCTGCCGTCATTTCCGGGTTCGTAGGAATCAGGTATGTATTCATAGAAATTCCATCGGTCCGTTTCCACTCCCGCCAGGTTCTTGATGACCACCGAACCGGACCGTGGCGAAAGATCCGTGTCAAACCATTTTTTTAAGGAGTTGACATCCTCAGTATTCCCTGTTTCAAATGCAATTGGATATTCCATGGTTAGTCCCGGTTTTTCAAAGAATAAGGTATCACCGCTGGTTCCAATTTT
>JAUVKJ010000058.1 GCA_030592145.1 Bacteroides sp. | reverse complement strand
AATTGTTACCAGCCAGATCAGGTGCATCTAACCAAAACCGGCTACAAAATATGGGCGAAAGCTTTGGAACCAATGATCGTTCAGCTCATGGGTGAGTAAAAAAGTAGCATATAATGGACGATAAATCAGAATTTAACACATGGTGCATCTTAGAAAAGGAATAAATGAACTTGAAGTTAAAAACTCTCCTGATCCTTACAAATTTATTGTTGACATATATTGTCAATGCACAGCTGGAGATTGCCCAGGACGACACATCATTGCTTAAAGCCAAATATTTCCTGCTGGAAAACGGTGTTTCACTCGGAGTTGATGTGGCACCGAGAAAAGTATATTTTACAGGGCATGGAGGAGAAATAGAGATCCGTGATGCTGTTGAATCGTATAACCACGGAAAAAAACGGGGGAATACCATTCTGGTAACCGGCGACCGGCCGGTATTTGGGATGATGAGGGTATACCCGGAACACAGTAATAATCCGGACCGCATTAAAATGGGCGATGGCCGGTTCTGGATCCACCTGAATGGTCAGGGGCTGTGGCTGGATGAGTTTGAAAAGATCCGTACTGAATTTCACCCCTCCTATACGAAATATGACCTGGAAACAGCCCGGTTCCCCGGCATTTCACTGGAGCTTACGATTTCTCAGGCTGATGAATGGGGATGTGTTGTCTGCCTGGAAGCTGCAGGTCTTGAAAAGTCTGATGATCTGCAGGTAGATTTCCATTACGGCGGGTTGTTGCGGACGGGGAACCGGCAGTCGGCCAATTATTTCCAATACGATCCGGATGACGGAAAAGGGAACGAGATCAAGATCGAAAAAGACTACTGCATTCTGGATGGACTTGCACAACAGGTGTTTGATAAAGTGATGATTGTTCCAGGCGAGCCATGCCAAATGAACATCGAGCACGACAAAGTTGTATTTACCCAGAACCTGGACCTGAAACCCGGCACCCCGGGCATCTGTTATGTGATCGGCCATGCTGAAGAACTTTCGGCAATCAAGCGAACCCTACTCGAAGCAAATCCTGAAAGTCTCATGCGGGAAGCCGAAGCATACTATAAAACCATCATCAATTCATATGCCATATTGACACCTTGCAAATACCTGGATGCAGGATTCAGAAATGCCATCGTTAATTTTGAATATGTCTGGGGCGGCCTGGCCTGGCTGGAAGGGGTTCACTGGTGGAATGCTCCGTGGACGAATCTTTTTCAAATCTCCGCAGGCATAGCGCTCGATCAGATGGAGAAGACACAGATCACGCTGCAAACCTTTAATGCAAAGGGAACGGGACCGGCTCCAATGATCACTGCAGATGGCACCCCCACACATGCCAATCCCCCGATCAGCGAGGATGGACTGCTGTATTATTGCCACCAGATCTGGCAGTTCTACCAACATACAGGGGATACGGCTTTCATTAAATCGATCTGGCCCGGCCTGTTCAAGTCGATCCTCAGAATGTATGAGGTACGGGACCCAGACGGGGATGGGTTGCTGAGCTGGCGGGAAGGGTGCAACCCGTTTTTGTATCAGGCAGACCATCTGGGATTGCCCAATGCCGGAGCTTCTCCGAGCATTATGGCAGCAGGGATGATCGAACAGATCTCTTTGTTGGGGGATATTTTAGGAGAAACAGAAAATGCCAGGACCCTGAAAGAACTGGCAAAAAAAACAAACAATAACCTGCTGCAGCTATGGAATACGGAAAAGGGATGTTTTTACAATCACATCGACCACCAGGATGTCAAACACATTGTTCACTACTATACCGATCTGGTATTCCCGGCATTGTACTCCCGGTTGGATGATGAATATAACTGGCAATCATTGAATTATCTCAGGAATACACTTTTTCTCAATGCAGTTTTATATCAACCCAGAATGAATTTGCAGCTGTGCCGGGTAGGGGATTTTGAGCCCTTTCTTTTTTCAACCAATAATGTCATGCCAACCCAGATGGCGGAAACAGCCAGGGCTTTGTTTAAGACCGGGGATGTGGATAACGGCTTTAAATTGCTGAAATCCGTTGCTGTTACAGGCACCATCTATACCGAGGCTCCCGGCAATTTTCCCGAAGCCATGGACCTGAAAGGGAAAGGTGAAGGTCAGTTTATCTTTGGCAATCCCATAGGTTCGTTTCTTTACAGTGCAGTGGATGGCTTATTCGGCCTTCGACTGAAAAACGGGGGAAAAACATTGAACTGGGCACCTGCTTTCCCCTTTGACTGGCCGGAAGCAGAAATGACCATGCCTTATGCGAATGTGAATTATACCATGAGAAGAACCGTTTCGGGAAGAAAGCTTGTCTATCAGGCAAATCATGTCCGGCCCAGGAAACTTGCATTTTCCACCTGGTTAAAACCCGGAGAAATTAAGGAAGTACTTGTAAATGGTAAATCGAGCAAATACAGGCTTGAACCGGGTTTGAATACGATGAAAATCAGTCTGGAGGCAGATAAATCTTCTTCTCACACACTTGAGATCACCTATGCAGAATCAAATGTAAAACATGATGGAAAAGATTTGTCTTTTGCCGGTGAAAAAGGACAGATTGCATTTTCATTCGATTTATCAAGGATCTCTGATCCCCAGGGGATGTTCGAAAGGTTTTCAATCAGCGGAAAGCAGATACAATATACCTCAAGCAAAAAACCTGGCACCTATACGGCTTTTGCATATCTTAAAAATATTCCTGTTGCCATACCGGTGAACATGGAGATCGTTCCCCTGTATGAAGTACACCCCGATACTTCGTTCTATGATCGCAAAAGCCGGCAAGTTTATTTACCTCTGAAATACCGGGTAGCAGGCGATGTTTTATCCGAAGTTACCTTATTGAATAAGACAGTAAAGACGAAGTGGCTGAAAACCGGGTTGCTAGAAAAATCCGACATGATCATCATTCCTGACCAGGAATTGATGCCGGAAGGAAATTATCGATTCCGGATCGCCATGCACCAGGAGGAGAGGGTAGTGTTTGATACAGTGTTCAATGTCAATCTGAAAGGAAAAGATGCCACCTCCCGGGAAGAGATGGTTCAACTCCGTGATGTATCGACCAGCCACATTGATTTGTCTGCCCTTTATAATGCAGAAAATCCGGGTGTTTGGGGGCCTTGGAGTGTGGATGACAGCACCATCGTCCTGTCATGCCTGCAGGATGACAGTGGGATCATGAACACCAGGGCAGGCAACTTCAGATTTCCAGTGGAGGGGCCTCGTTTTATGATTGTACAGGCCGGCCGGTCCGATCGATACACCCAGCTCCCTCAACAGGTCCCCTATCCGGAGAAAATAACTGTTCCCGTACAGGATCAGGGTTTTATGCTCTCGCTTTTCTATCATAGCGAGGTCAAATACCGGCATACATTCGCGAAAGTCGGTTCACTTACTTTGAACTATGCTGATGGCACAGAAACTGTCATTCCGCTGGTTGTCAACAAAAACATGAAACCGATCTACAAGCATGCAGCCAGTGAAACGATCGCCATTAAACCCTGCAGTGCCCCAAGAGACGGCATGATGTTGAATATTTTGCGTATTGGACTCGAAAATAAGGTCCTCGATTCATTTACAATACATTTACCCATCGTGGATGCTCAATTTGGATTGGTTGCAGCCAGTATCTCCGGATTGGATCCTACAATAAAATAGATGATATGCGTTATTTTTGTAAACTACTGATTTTTATACTGTTCTTTCATGCCTGCAGTTCGGAACTTTCCGATATAAGGGTTGAACAACTCAGCTGTGAGTACCAGGAAGCACCCCTCACCCTTGACGAGCCCCATCCTTCCCTGAGCTGGACCTTGACAGGCAATACTCAGGGACAGGTACAGACGGCTTATGAGATCATGGTTGCTTCCAATATGAAGAACCTGAAAAATAATATGGGTGATATCTGGCATACCGGCAAAATTGAATCTGATCAAAGCAGGCATATAAAATATGAAGGGGAACCGCTCAACTCCAAAACGGCATATTACTGGAAAGTCAGGGTATGGGACAGGGATGGCAAACCCTCGCGCTGGAGCAAGATCAGCTTCTGGAATATGGGGATGCTTGAAGCGGGGGACTGGCAGCATGCGAAGTGGATCGGATCTTCTGAAATATTCGAAGAAGCAGAAAATAATGTGGTTCCCCTTTCCCACTGGATCTGGCATCCCGGGGTGAAAGAAGCAGACAGGCATGTTTTTTTCCGGCGGGAGATCCAACTCGACAGTTCGGCCGCCTTTGTCAGGCTGGATATTACGGCTTACCACAGGTACATCCTCCGGGTAAACGGAAAGATCCTCGGGGATGTAAACCGGGACTGGAACAGACCAACCATTGCACATTACCAGCTTTATTTCAAAAGGAACCTGGTTCCTGGTAAAAACGTAATTACAATTCAGGCTTCCAGCAGGGAAGGAGTAGGAGCGCTGGCCTGCGGGATAGAGATTATCCGGAAGAACCAGGGGGGTAACGAACTGCTCGATCCCCTCGGATGGATCTGCAGCGATAAAACAGACAATAACCGGGTCAATGCTGTTTCCGTGGCAAAGTACGGGGAACCTCCATATGGTGAGGTGGACCGTAACCCGGCCATGGCCAGTCCCCTGCTCCGCAAAGAGTTCCAGGTCAAAGGCAGGGTGAAAAAGGCAATGGTCTACATGAGCGGACTGGGCTTCAGTGAACTTTACGTCAACGGCAGTCAGGCGGATGAACAGGTCCTGGACCCTGAATTCGTCGACTACACCCACCGGATTCCCTATGTGGCAAAGGACATTACATCTTTGCTGGAAACAGGAAGCAATGTGATCGGGGTCATCCTTGGAGGCGGTTTTTATAAAGAGGGAACCGCGGATATGTTCGATTTCCAGGATGCGCCCTGGAGTGATCAGCCAAAACTGCTTTTCCATGCCGATATCGAATATAAAGACGGAACCCGACAGGTTATCAGTTCCGACGGGAGTTGGAAAGGCTCCACGGGAGCCATACTTTTCAATTCTCTCAGAGGCGGGGAGACCATTGATCTCAGGAAAGAAAAAGAGGATTGGATGCTACCCGGGTATGATGTTTCGGCCTGGAAGGATGCCGTTTTACTGGAAGCGCCACAGGGCCGGCTGGTCGCACAGCAAATTCCCCCGGCCAGAATCATGGAGGAGATCGATCCGGTTAGTGTTACGGAACCTGTCGAGGGCCAATACCTTTTCGATATGGGGGTCAATATGACCGGCTGGACCAATTTCAGGGTCTGTGGAGAGGAGGGGCAGACTGTTGTAATGGACTATAATGAAAAATTGTATCCTGACGGGACACTTGATATCAATCATGGAGCCACACATACTTACGGGAGGTACCAAATGGATAAGCTAATCCTCTCCGGCAGGGGGACAGATGAATTTGAACCCCGTTTTACCCAGCATTCATTTCGCTATGTACAAGCGACAGGACTCTCTTATAAACCTGCTATTGAAGATCTCCAGGGGAAATGGGTTCATACCGATATTGGACCTGCCGGAACATTTGAGTGTTCGAATGAGAAACTAAATAAAATCCAGAATGCGATCGTAAGAGGATACCGGAATTACATCCTTCACCACCCACTGGATCCTTTGCGTGAAAAAATGGGCTGGACGCAGGATGTCTGGAATATGTTCGAGGCAGGTGCATATAATTTTGAGGTTGTCCGGGTGTACCGTAAATGGTTCTCTGATTTCCTGGATGCCCAGGATCCGAACGGACATGTTCCGCCGGTCATCCCGGCCAATTACTGGGGACGGACTACCCCTGAAGGATATCCGGGCCACTTGTCGGATCCATGGTGGGGAGGTGCAATGGTATATCTTCCCTGGTTTCTTTACAATTACTATGGAGACATTTCCGCACTTGAGGAGGGTTATGCAGCCATGAAAGATTATGTGGATTATATAGGGACTACCTCCAAAGATTACCTGGTGTACTGGACTCTGGGCGACTGGGGTGATGTGTCGCATATGGAAAAGGGAGGTTTATACAGACTTACCCCCGTAGTGGAATCGTCCACCTGTGCTTTTTATTACCTGGCAACCCTCATTCATAAAGCGGCAATCCTGTTCGGGGAGACAGAGGATGCTGAAAAGTACGAAGAACTGGCGGGAGATATCAAAAACAGTTTCAATGACCATTTCTTCAATGAAAAGGAGGGGATCTATCAGACACTGAGTCAGAGTGCCCAGGTCCTGCCGCTCTATTTAGGTATGGTCCCGCAGGAGCACGAAGATAAGGTTCTGATGTGGATTGTTGAGGATATAAAAAAACACGACAATCATCTGACAACCGGTTTTGTGGGCATCCTGCCCCTGCTGGACGAGCTGTCCAACCGTGGCCGTACGGATATTGCTTATTTGCTTGCCAGCCAGGAAACCTATCCAAGCTGGTACTATATGCTTAAGGATGGAGGCACCACAATAACGGAGCACTGGAACCCGGATTTAGGTTCAAAAAATATTGTAAACCTGGGAGGACCGCTGGGAGCATGGTTCTACAAGTACCTTGCAGGCATCCGCCCGCTTCAACCCTCATTCAGGGAATTTACGCTTCATCCATATTTTGCAGATGACCTGGATTGGATGAAAGCCACGTTCCGTTCACCTTATGGAGAAATATTATCTTCCTGGGAACGAACCGTTGATGGCATCACTTATCAGGTAAAGGTGCCCGTGAATACTTCGGCCCGGGTATATCTGCCCGTTTCGGACCTGTCAGGGATCACAATCAATGGGAAATCTCTATTGTCTGCAAGTGAACTTAGCATTACACATACCAGTGGTGACAACATCATGATTCCGATAGGGTCAGGTCATTATATAATCAGTTTTTAGACCAGGGACCATGATCATAACCGGGATATTTTCATTTTTCCAGTTTATTAATCACTGATAGAAACCAATGGTTGAAAATTCAAGGATTCACCAGGACTCATATGAAGCTCAATTATTTCACCGGAAACATCTTTTGTCTTTCCATTTGAGACAATGCTTACTTCAGCATCCCATGGATTATATAATTTCAGGATCCCCCCGTTTTCGCTCTTCACATTAAATGCCTTCACCGAACCATTCTCAAATGAACTGCTGACCAGAAATCCTCCGGCAGCTCTTAAGGTCCGGAACTCACCTTCCTTATGTTCCGGCCAGTTGGGAAAAAGTCTGATGATTCCGTTGTAGCTCTGCATCATACATTCGTTGATCACCGCGGGCAGGGAAAAATTTTCAAACCAAATACCCATCCTTGCCATGTAATACGGGTCTGTATGGTCTCCATACCTTCCGCCTGCCTGAAGTATATTAAGAGCGCATGTGCCATTGGGCATGAGGTTGTATTTGATCGCTCTCTTGAATACTTCCATGTCGAGCATCCCAATCCTTGCAGCCTGCAGATGTTGAAAAACAAGCTCATTGCCCCCTTCATTCTGGGAATTTCTTTTGGTATTTGATAATAGCTCCATGATCTCCTCATCTGAATGCAGTCCATGCTCTTCACCCGGAAAAACAGTAAATAGATTAGCGGGGGCATTGTAAACGATTTCGGGTGTTTCTCCTGAAACAGAGACAAACACTTCCCCGTATTCTTCCGATTCTGCTGTCGGGTAGTCGGGGTAATTGGTAAGAATATCCTGAACATCCCTGAGGGTTTGTTTCTCCTGTTTCTGAAAATCCAGCAGCTCAACCGATTCCATGTATGAATGAAACAGGCGCTTAATAAAGGTAAGATCAGCCAGGCCGTCACTATTGAACTTAAACCCGGGCATCAGACCATATAACTCCGGAGGTACCGTAGGAAATACATGGTATTTATTATCATTCCATTGTTTACCGTGTGCTTCGGGACGGGTCATATAATCAACAAGAAAGAGAACGGCATCCTTCATTAACGGGAAGGCTCGTGTTCTGAGAAATTCCAGGTCTCCGGAATAAAGATAATGCCACCAGACCCCCTGAACTGCCCATGGCGTTTCAAAGACCTCCCACCCCCAGGTGGGAACCGGGTAGGGGGACATGGTCATTTTAACCGGATAAGCTGAGTGCGGATAAAAGGCACCGCGCATCCCATAATAATCTTTCGCGGTTATCTTAGATACTTCTGAAAGAAACTCGATCAACTCAACATAAGGTAAATTCTTTTCCAGATGATTCGAAGAAAATGTTACCCAGAATGGTTGCTGGGTATTGTAATTCATATGGTAGTCCCCATGCCATGCAGTACCAATATCCCCGAAGCTCCAGTTGGCAAATAATCCAGGGCAGTTTACGCCTGATTTAGCGGCACAATTGAAAAAATAGAGGTTCCGGTACCAGACCTCTTCAAGAAACTTAT
>JAUVKJ010000053.1 GCA_030592145.1 Bacteroides sp. | reverse complement strand
CTGCACATGGTCCGTCTTTTCAAGGAAAAGGGCCGTAACACCGATGTCCCTGACGGAAAATGGATAATTAACAAATCCCTCCGTATCGCCGGACAGGTGACTATGCTGCCTCAACTCTTCCCGGCTGAGGTAAATATAGGCTGTCCGGTGTTCGGGCAGGACTACCATTTTTTCCTGAAGGCTGTAACCAAGCATCCGCATCCTCTCTTCCGTAAAATTATCGTATACAAGGCCATAGATGCGGTCCTTATCAATCCCTTTCTTAAGCAGCTCAGCCACCACCATGTAGGTTTCCGGCACAGAACTGTTGAAACTAAAACACCCGGTATCGGTCATGATCCCGACAAAAAGGCATTCAGCAATACATGTGTCGATAATATCCTTCCCGTCCAGGTCAAGCATCAGGTTGTACACCAGTTCGGCGGTAGAGCTGACCGTGGGTACAGAGATCATATGGTCGGTAAAATCGGCCGGATGCGGGTGATGGTCGACCAGTATTTTCAGGACATTGGTTTTATCGAAAATCTCCTGTATGCCACCCAGCCTTTCCGGTTCGTTGAAGTCCAGACAAAATACAAGGTCTGCTTTTTGCAGCTCTTCCCCGATCTGCTGTTTTTGTCCCGTAAAATCAAAGATCTGTCCGGCTCCCTCCATCCACGCCAGGAATTGCGGAAATTCATTGGGAACGGCCATGTTGACCGTACATCCCCTTTTTCTGAGAAACCAGTATAATCCCAGCATGGATCCGATAGCATCCCCGTCCGGGTTATAATGTGTCAGGATGACCACGCGCAAAGGGGCATCCAGTACTTTCTTGAGTTTTGCGTAAATATCTTCCGGCAATCTGTGCACCATCCCGAATATTTTTATTAACAGGGACGGCAAAGTTAGGAATATTCTGTTTTAGATCAATTTAAAAAATTGTTATATTCGGGAGTTATAAATTAAAAATTCCAGATAACATGGCAGGCAAAATCACATTGACAATGATAAAGCCCGGTGCATTTCGCAAAGGAAATACCGGTCCGATTCTCAGCATGATCAACGAAGCCGGGTTCCGGATCAGCGCCATGAAACTCACCAGGTTAAGTACCCGGCAGGCAGAAAAATTTTATGCCATACACCGGAGCAAGCCATTTTATGAAAGCCTGGTTGATTTCATGTCATCCGGCCCAATTGTTGCAGCCATCCTGGAGAAGGAAAACGCCGTGGATGATTACCGGAAACTGATCGGTGAAACAAATCCCGAGAATGCGGAGGAAGGCACCATCCGTAAACTCTATGCCGAATCGCTGCAGATGAATGCTGTTCACGGATCCGACAGCGATGAGAACGCCCTGATTGAGTCTGATTTTTTCTTCGCAAAAAACGAACGGACAGACTGCATGTAGGGCGCGGCCTGCCCGGCTACCCAAACGGGCTCAGCGAAGTACGATCTCCTTCACCAGTTCTTCGCCCGCGGCTTCATTCAGCTTTTTTATGATTTCATCCTGAAGCATATAAAGCTCATTCTTCACTACCGATGAGTTGAGGTGGACGAACAGCCTTCCGTCTTTCAGGTATATCTTGCTGGTCGACCGGGCCACAGATCTCCCCAGCAGGGTTTCCCAGGACTGGACCAGCTGTCTTTCCTTTAAAGGTTTTTCAAGCCTTGATTCCTTAAGGTATGCACGGATCACCTCGGCAATGCTCTGTGTATTGCTTCTTTCCATTTTTTATCCGGTTTGTTCTTTGATACCGTCTTTTTCCACCTGGTAGAGTTTATAATCGATATCCAGGTCACTCAATACGTTCCTGATACGCTCACGGTTGGTATCCGTGATGAAGATCTGCCCGAACTCATGCTCTGACACCAACCGGATAATCTGCCGTACCCGCCGGGCGTCAAACTTGTCAAATACATCATCCATCAAAAGGATGGGATGGAAACCAGTGACCTTTCTAATATAATCAAACTTGGCCAGCTTCAGTGCTACCAGGAAGGTCTTTTGCTGGCCCTGGCTGCCTATCCTCTTTATGGGATACTCCGACAGGCTCATGACAAGGTCATCCTTGTGGATCCCGGCCGTCGTGTATTGAAGTACCCTGTCTTTTTGCTCATGCTCCCTGAGCAGGGATCCAAGGTCTTTCTCATTCATCTGGGAGTAATACTTTAGCCCGATCTGTTCCCTTCCTTCAGAAATCGATTGATAGTATTCCTGGAATATAGGGATCATGTTCCGCACGAATTCCCTGCGTTTTTCATGGATATACGTCCCGTTGCGAATCAGCTGCTCATCCCATATCTCCAGCAGGTCAGGCTGGTATTTCCCGCTGCTGTAAAAATTTTTCAACAATACGTTGCGTTGTCTCAGTGCCCGGTTGTAGCGTATAAGGCTCTCCAGATATTCTCTGTCGAACTGCGAGATCACAGCATTCATGAATTTCCTCCTCTCCTCACTGCCTTCAGTGATCAGGCTGCTGTCTGCCGGGGAGATCATAACCACGGGCAGGAGGCCGATGTGCCCGGAGAGCCTGGAGTAATCCTTCTTATTGCGCCTGAACTGTTTTACCTTTCCTTTCTGAACCCCGCAATGGATCTTTTCAGGCAGCTCTTCACGGATAAATTCCCCCTGTATAAGGAAATGCTCTTCACCGTGCCGGATATTCTGGGTATCGACCGGATTGAAATAACTTTTCGTCATGGAAAGGTAATAGATCGCATCCAGCAGATTGGTTTTCCCGGTCCCGTTATCCCCTACAAAACAACTGATCTTCTGGCTGAAAGACAGCTCCAGTTGATCGTAGTTCTTAAAATTGACAAGAGAAATCCGTGATAAGTGCATTTTGAATCTGTTTCTGTACAAAAATAGGAAAACCGGGGGGATTGTATCATTTTTTTATTCATGCAAAACAATTACATTTGCGTTGTTTTTCACAGAACTCATTATCATCTGATTAAAATGGCAAAGAAGCAAGATGCAGACTCAGGAATGGAAGGCGTTGAAGGTGCTTTGACAAGAACCGAACAGTTTATCGAGGACAAACAGAAATGGATCGTGCGCGTGGTCACCGGTGTGCTGGCGATCGTAGCGATCTTTATCGGGTTAAAGAGATTTTACATAAATCCCATGGAGGAAGAAGCAAACGGACAGATGTTTGTGGCCGAGAAGTATTTTGAGGTGGACTCCTTCAACCTGGCATTGCACGGAGACGGAAACTATTCCGGGTTCCTGCAGATCATCGACGATTACGGGATCACCAAAGCCAGCAACCTGGCCAAATACTATGCAGGAATATCCTACCTGAAGACCGGGCAGTACGAAGATGCCATTGAATACCTGAAGAAATTCAAGTCAAACGATAAAATGGTCGCTCCCATTGCCACAGGCGCTATTGGGGATGCCTATGTTGAGCTCGGAGATACCCGGCAGGGACTGAATCACTATCTTAAGGCAGCAGATCTGTCTGACAATAAATTCACAACTCCCATGTACCTGATGAAGGCCGGCGTGGTTTATGAGAGCCTTGGAGAATACACAAAAGCCCTCGGGCTTTACGAGCAGATCCGCAGGGATTATCCCGAATATTCAAGAAGCAATAATATCGAGAAATATATTACCCGCAGCAGGATGCAATCCTAGCCTATGGCTACCAATCTTAAGAATCTTTCCGAATACAATCCGGATGAGATCCCTTCCGGGGAAGGGATGAAAATCAGCATTGTCCTGGCCGAATGGAACCTTGAAATAACCGGAGCCTTGCTGGATGGGGCCGTCCGGACACTACTGAGACATGGCGTCAGGGAGAAAGACATCCGGGTCAAGCATGTTCCGGGAAGCTTTGAATTACCGCTTGGAGCACAACTCATTGCAGAATCCGGGAAACCCGATGCGGTTATATGCCTGGGTTGTGTAATCCAGGGAGAAACCCGGCATTTCGACTTCATCTGCCAGGGGGTTACAAAGGGCATTGCGGACCTGAATCTGAAATATGGCCGGCCCTTTGTATTTGGTGTACTTACAACAGATACCCTTCAGCAAGCAAAAGACCGTTCCGGTGGAAAACATGGCAACAAGGGAGACGAGGCCGCCATCACCGCCCTGAAGATGGTTCAACTGAAAAAATCACTTGAATAAACCCCTGGTGTTTACTTCTCGCTTTTTCCTCCTCACTTCTTCTTCGGTGGATTCATTCCACGCTGCTTTGCTATGTCCTCCAGGCGTTTCCGGAAGCCGCTCTTCTTTTTGGCTGAAGGCTTTTTCTGGTTGCTCTTCAGCTTATTACGAAGGGCATCCTCATCCACGAACTGCTTGACCAGCTGGTTCTGTCCGAAGGTAATGATATTGGCCAGGAAGTAATAATATGTAAGGGCAGAAGACCAGTTGTTCAGCATGAACATGAACATGACGGGCATCATGTACATCATCCCTTTCATACCGGGCATCTGGCTCTGGGAGACATTGGCCTGGTTGCTGATCTTCATGGTCAGTATGGTTGAAGCGGTCATCAGAAGCGTGAACAGGCTGATATGATCACCATACATGGGAATGGTAAAGGGCAAATCCAGTATTGAATCATAGGTCGAAAGGTCATGTGCCCAGAGAAAACTTTGCTGCCTGAGCTCAATGGAGGTCGGAAAAAACCTGAACATCGCGAGCAAGATAGGCATCTGGAGTACCATAGGGAGGCAGCCTCCAAGGGGACTCACACCTGCCTTTTTATAAAGTCCCATGGTGGCCTGCTGCCTCTCCATGGACTTCTCCTTTGGGATCTTCGCATTGATCTCATCGATCTCAGGCTTCAGCAACCTCATCTTCGCCATAGACATATAGGAACGGTATGTCAGCGGGAAGAGGACCAGTTTGATCATTATGGTCAGAAGGAGAATGATGAGCCCGTAATTATTGATAAAATTATCCAAAAAATTGAAAATCGGGATGATCGCGTATTTATTGATCACCCGGCTGAAAAAGCCACCGAGTCCAACCAGATCCTGCATCTCCAACTCATAGGATTTCAGGGTATTGTAATGGTTAGGACCGAAATAGAAAGTAAAATTCTGTTCCTGCTCTGCCGTTGGATTAAGCGGGATACCAATCTTCGATTCAAAAGCATACAGATAGGTGAAATTCTCCTCAAGCTTGGTTGAACGGACGAGAATATTCGAAAAACTTTCATCGGCAATAAAAACGGAGGAGAAAAATTGCTGTTTGAAAGCAACCCACCTTACCTTCGTGGGAACATCTTTTTCCTGCATATCCTTCTTGGAACGCATGCTCAGTCTCTCAACCTCGTCCTGGTAATGTTTCAGGAAGATGGTGGTATAATTTAATTCATTCATCCGGCCCATTTCCTGCTGTGGAACAAAAATATTCCAGTTCAGGTCGATAAAATTATTGTTTTGCGCAAGCAGTTCGCTCATGTTTACGAACCGCATGCTGAAGTCCACCATGTAATTATCCGGGGCCAGGGAATAGATATATTCTATGTACCGGCCCTTGCCGGCAGACAGTCTCATCGACAGGTCCACCTGCCGGGTGCTGGCATCAAGGTTAGTTTCACCCGTGCCTGGAGTGAAGTATAATTCGTTGGTATTTATACTTCGGTTCTGTGCAAAAAAATTCAATCCGAATACCGTGGAATCCCCGTCGAACAACATCAACGGAAGTGAATCATGGGTCTGGTACTCTTTTAGCTGTACCGAATAGGGCCTTCCGCCCAGGGTGGATATCCTGACTTTTATCAGGTCATTCTCCAGGGTTATGTACTCTTTTGATCCGGAGGCACCTTCTGCAAAAGCGCCGTATATATCCTTGTTCTCCTCTGCACTTACAGGTTCTTTTTCCGGCTTAACGGCCTCAGGAGGAGATGGAAGGGATTTTGTTTCCTCCGCCTGCTGCCTTTGCAATTCCTGCATCTTGATTTGCTCTATTGCAATGGAATCCCTGATCCTTTGTATTTCTGCCTTTTCTTCCTCTGAAGGCCGGCTGATAATGGAATATCCTATCAGCATGCCTGCAATTAATAATAATCCTATAACTGTATTTTTATCCATAATAATGGTCTTTCTTTACAACAGATGCATCCATGGAAGCTTTCACAAAATCAATGAACAGCGGATGGGGTTTCATAACCGTACTACTGTATTCGGGGTGAAATTGTACACCCACAAACCAGGGATGATCCTTCATCTCCATGATTTCAACAAGATTGCCCTCCGGATTGATGCCGGAAGCAATAAATCCATTTTTCTCAAAATCTTTCAGATAGTAGTTATTGAATTCATATCGATGACGGTGGCGTTCCCTGATAAAGTTCTTTCCATAGGCCTCATGCACTTTCGTCCCTTCCCTGATGTTACAGGGATAGGCCCCGAGTCTCATCGTACCTCCTTTTTCGGTGACACTCTTCTGGTCCTCCATTAGGTCAATCACCGGATACGGCGTCATACGGTTCATTTCGGTCGAATGTGCCTTGGCATATCCCAGAACATTCCTCGCAAATTCAACAACGGCACACTGCAAACCCAGGCAGATCCCCAAAAAGGGTACATTTTCTTTCCGTGCATAACCGGTTGCCAGTATCTTACCTTCAATTCCCCTGTCCCCAAACCCGGGTGCCACAATGATCCCATGCTGCTCACCGAGGATTCCTGATGCATTATCCCCGGTAATATCCTCGGAATGAAAACAATTGACCTTTACCTTGCACTTGTATGTCGCACCTGCATGGCTCAGGGATTCCATAATGGATTTATAGGAATCCGGCAGTTCAACATATTTGCCGATCAATCCGACCTGAATGGTTTTTTCCGGATTTTTGAGTCGGTTTACCACTTCGGTCCACGGACCCAAATCGGGTTTTCTTGTAACTGTTAGTGCCAGCTTCCTGATCGCGAGCTCATCAAGCTTTTCCTTCTGCATTAACAATGGTACCTCATATATGGTAGATACGTCAACGGATTCGACCACCGCTTCGTATTCGACGTTGCAGAAAAGGGCTACTTTTTTGCGAATGTCCCTGTTCAGATTCTTCTCGGCCCGCAATACCAGGATATCCGGCTGTATACCGTTCTCCAGAAGAACTTTTACGGAATGCTGGGTAGGCTTGGTCTTTAATTCCCCGGTAGCGGACAGGTATGGGACCAGGGTCAGGTGAATAAACAATGTATTGGTGGGTCCAAGTTCAAATTTTAGCTGCCTGACGGCTTCAATGTAGGGAAGGGATTCAATGTCACCAACCGTACCACCGATCTCGGTAAGTACAACATCGTATTTCCTGCTCTTGCCCAGCAGCATGATCCGGCGTTTGATCTCATCGGTGATATGGGGAATGACCTGTACCGTTTTACCAAGATAATCTCCTCTCCTCTCCTTATTGATCACCGACTGGTAGATCCGTCCCGTTGTTACATTATTCGCCTGGCTGGTCGCTATGCCCAGAAAGCGTTCGTAATGTCCGAGGTCCAGGTCTGTTTCAGCCCCGTCTTCGGTGACATAGCATTCACCGTGTTCATAGGGGTTCAAAGTACCCGGATCTACATTAATATAGGGATCCAGTTTTTGTATGGTAACCGACAGTCCCCTTTCCTGCAATAACATGGCAAGGGAAGAAGAAACGATTCCCTTGCCCAGCGATGAGGTTACTCCCCCGGTAATAAATATATACTTTGTAGGGCCCACTACTAACGCTTGTCTGTTTCCATGTTATCAATCATCTCAATCTTCTGCTCCAGCAATTTAATGGTTTCCTTTGCGTTGTCGATCTTCGACTGCACCTCACCGATCATGGATTCGGCATTTTTTGACTTGGCAAAGAATCCAATATTGTTTTCCCACAACACCATATCATTCTTAAGCTGCTGTAAGCGATTTATATACCGCTCTCTCTCCTGTCCTAGTTTGACATCCGCTTTCGGCTTCTGCAGCATATTATCCAACTTATTCCGGAATTTCAGGATGTTCTTGCTGCTGTCGCTGATATCCATGTTGTCAAAATGCACATTGATCGCCTTCCTGAATTGCTCCTGCAGAGCCTCTTTTTCCTTGAAGGGTACAAAACCGATAGTTGACCACCTGCGCTGGTACTCATTCAGGATTTTAAAATTTTCTTCCACATTGTCCGAAAGCTTCATTGATTCCACCTCCTTCAGAAGCTTTTTCTTCTCGCCAAGGTTCTGGGTATAGGTCTGATCTATATTCTGGTAATGCCCGGATTTCTTCTGGAAAAATTGATCACAGGCTGCCCTGAATCTTTTCCAGACGGCATCTGATTGTCTTTTGGGAACGGGACCGATCTCTTTCCACCTCTTTTGCAGGTTGATCAGGTCATCGGTGGTCTTTTTCCATTCCGTACTGTTTTGTAAAGATTCCGCCTGCACGCAGAGATCACTTTTCAGTTGAAGATTATTCAACTGTATTTCCTTGTTCTGGGTATAAAATTCACGCTTCCTGTTAAAGAAAGAATCACAGGCCTGGCGGAACCGTTCATAGATCTTGTTATTGTCCTTCCTGGGGGCAAAGCCAATGGTTTTCCATACCTTCTGCAGCTTGATCAGCTCTTTGGATTTATCATCCCACTGCTTATGCGTTTCCAGGACCAGGTTGCTGATCTCTTCTGCCTGTTCACAGAGCAGGATTTTCTGCTCAAGGTTTTTCTTCTGGATCTTTTTCTGGTCCTCAAAATATTGCTGGTGTCTTCGGTTGATCTTGGTAGTTGCCTCCTTGAAACGCTCCCACATCTCTGTTCTGACCTCCAG
>JAUVKJ010000306.1 GCA_030592145.1 Bacteroides sp. | reverse complement strand
GTGGAGTGATTATGTAATCGAAGGAAATCCGTTCGATTTTGTCACCTATTAGATCTACCGGGGATACGATTCCATTTCCCTTGAAAAAATCACGGAAGTGCCTGCCAGCCTCGACCGTTATACCGATACCTATGGGGATGCGATCAACAATAAGTACTACTACCGGGTTGCCGGCTTAAAGGAAACTCCCTGCTATCCCAGTGGCACAAAAAAAGCAGAAGGCGATTACAGCCGTTCGATGTCTAACATGGAAGACAACGGAATCTCAACAGGCCGGAATGATCTCTGGGATCGCAGAAGCAATGCCCTTTTAATTTATCCGAATCCTTTCACAGACAGAACATTGATCCAGTTCCCTAACCCTGACCATACCAGGTATCAATTGTACGTCACCGATATGAATGGAAAAATTGTAAAAATCATTGAGAACATCTGTGAAGAAAGCCTTGAGTTGAATTCCGGTGGACTGAAGAAAGGGATCTTTTTTATTGAACTCCGGGGCGCCGAAAATTACAGGGCTAAGATCCTCATTTATTAATTCATGCCATTTTCGTAATTTGCAGCGGATGAATGACTATTGTTTTGAAACAAGTTGGTTTCTGATGAATTCCTTTTAATCCATATTCAAAATGAAAAAAACAGTATTCCTGATTATGGCATTAGCATTATTTTCAACCTGTAACAACACCTCTGATTCCGAAAAGATTGCCGGTTCACCGGTGGATGAACCTTCCATCTCCAAAACCATTGAGCTCCTGGTAGAAAAATCCGGTAAGGACCAGCGTACCCGGATTGAGAAGGGAGTGCGGCAGGTGGCTTCTCTATGGAGACAGGAGGACGGGTCAACAGGGGATTTCGAATTGTTCTGCCCGGAGAATTATATCAGCGATCCCAGGGAACTCGAAATGGTTTTCGAAAAGGTTTCAAGGAATTCAGAGATCCTGGCCGGTCACTTCAACAAGATCAGCCTTGATCTTCAGGTTCCGCTTCATCTGGATGTGGGATCCATACATCCGATTGACCAGAAATTCGGAGCATACAATCCGGCCTCACACATCGATGAAGACTTTTATAAAAACAAAATTGCCTTCATCATCGCCCTCAACTTCCCGAATTATTCCCTGGAAGAAAAAACCCGGCTCGGCCCGTCATGGTCACGCCTGGATTGGGCATATGTCCGCCTGGGGGATGTTTTTACGTCAAGGTCCCCGTCTGAACTTTCACAGAAATATTCGGAGGTCAGCATTGCTTCGGATATGTATATTGCCGAGTACAATCTGTATGTAGGACAACTCTATGATCAGCAGGGAAATACTCTGTTCCCCAAAGAAATGAAACTGCTATTGCACTGGAACCTGCGTGATGAAATCAAGTCCAATTACGGGCTTGAAAACGGACTGGAAAAACAGCGCCTTATTCATGAAGCCATGAAACGGATCATCAGCCAGGAAATCCCTGTGGAAATGATTAACAGCGAGGAATTTGAGTGGAATCCTTACACGAATGAACTCTTTAAGGAAGGTGCCCGGGTTGAATTCATCCCGGAAGGCAATGCAAGATACCAGCAACTCCTGAATAATTTCCATGCTTTGAGTGCATTTGATCCTTATGAACCGGTATTGAATACTGCTATTAAGAGGAATTTCGATGGCCAGATGGAAATATCCCAGAGTGATGTTGAAAAATTATTCTCTGAATTTGCCTCTTCACCCCAATTGAAACAGGTAGCGGACCTGATCAGGCAAAACCTGGGACGGGATATGGAAGCTTTCGATATCTGGTATGACGGCTTCAAACCCCGAAGCAGCATTTCAGTGGAAAAACTGAATGAGATAACACGCAGGAAGTATCCTGACCCGGAGGCATTTGAAAAGGACCTCCCTGTCATCCTGTGCAATTTGGGCTTCACCCGTGAAAGAGCAGATGAAATATGTTCCATGATTGCAGTGGATCCCGCCAGGGGATCCGGACATGCCTGGGGTGCACAGATGAGATCCGAAAAATCCCGGTTGCGGACCCGGATAGGAAAGGACGGTATGGATTATAAAGGGTATAACATTGCCATTCATGAATTCGGGCATAACGTTGAACAGACCATCAGCTTGCACGATGTGGATTATTACCTTCTGAACGGCGTTCCCAACACAGGGTTTACAGAGGCCCTGGCCTTTGTTTTCCAGAAACAGGACCTGGCCATGCTGGGTTTAAGCCAGCCAGATCCCTTGCACGAACATTTGCTTGTACTTGATGATCTGTGGGGGACATACGAAATCATGGGTGTTTCCCTGGTGGACATGAACGTGTGGAAATGGATGTATGAACACCCTGATGCAAGCGCCGATGAACTTAAGCAGGCTGTGATGGAGATAGCCGTCGATGTCTGGAACTATTATTTTGCAGAGGTTTTCGGGATAAGAGACCAGACCATTCTTGCCATCTACAGCCATATGATCTCATCTCCCATGTACCTGCCCAATTATGCTGTGGGTTCCCTGATCCAGTTCCAGATTGAACAATCCCTTAAGGAAAAGGACTTTGCCCGGGAGATCGAAAGAATGTACTCCATCGGGAGGATCATTCCCCAGGAATGGATGAAACAGGCCCTGGGAAGCGGGCTTTCCCCCGATCCTATGCTTGCTGCTGCCAGGGAGGCACTTGAGGTAATCCGGAAAAAATAAAATATCATACTGCCTGAAACGTCAATATACACAGAATGCAATCTACCCATCATCACCGTGGCCATCATGCCGGCAGAGAAGATCTGGCAGGCGAACATAAAGCCGGGGATGCCGGTCAACTGATCTTATTGCTGATTTTTTTGGTCGTCTGGATCCTGGATTCCTTCGTCCTGAAATACTCCACTTTCCTGGTCCATGACATAGCCTGGTATTTCAAAATTGTTCCCGGTGTGATATTTTTATTGTCCTCGGCTTATTTGGCCTGGGCAGGTTTAGGCATTGTATTTGGCGAGATACGGGAAACACCCTGCGTCATAACAAAAGGAGTTTTTTTAGTAGTCCGGCATCCAATCTATCTGGGAA
>JAUVKJ010000092.1 GCA_030592145.1 Bacteroides sp. | reverse complement strand
CCATATCCAGGCTGAAGGATGTAACCCCGGATTCCGCAAGCTGCCTGACGAGCGATGTGTTAACCAGTGGATTCAGAATGGAAACCAGCACCTTCCCCCCGGGGATCTCAGTCCCTTCCGGCGGATTGATCTTAAGTATCACATCCGACTCCCTGAGAATGTTTTCTTTCGTTTGTATCATTGCTCCTGCATCCACATATTCTTCATTGCTTGCACAGGAGGACTTTCCGGCATCCGATTCGATCAGTACGGAAATGTTTTTCTTAACGAGTGCAGCAATATTCCCGGGAAGCAGGGCTACCCTGTTCTCCTCACCACCTTCTCTGAGAACTCCTAATGTCATGATGAATAGTGTTTATCAAATAACTATTTTCTGAAAAGCACTCAAATTTATAAATAATAATCCAGGATTTTTCATACATTTAGTTGGAGAATTGCAGCATTTACTTTTCAAACATGGCCGGTTCCATCGTTTCAATCATTAACAAGTATGCACCCAGGGATAAAAGCAACCTGATTGCAATCCTTCAGGATGTTCAAAAGAAAAAAGGTTATATTACCCCGGAGGCGGTGGACAAAATCTCAAGCCACCTCTGGATATCCAGGAGCCGGATCTTTGGCGTAGCATCCTTCTATTCACAATTTAAGTTCACACCCCCCGGCCGGAATTCAATTAAAATTTGTCTTGGCACAGCCTGTCATGTTCAGGGCGGGGATTTTCTCTTAAGTGCCCTTAAGTCGGAGATCGGGATCTCCCCTAATGAAACAACCGAAGACCGCAGATTTGATCTCGAGCGGGTAGCCTGCCTGGGATGCTGTGCCCTGGCTCCCGTGATCATGGTGAACGATACCATCTTCAGCAATATGTCAGTGGTCAAACTGATGGAATTAACGGATCAGTATGAATGATTTCCTGACCATACGGGAAAAAGCGATAAGGGAGTGGAAGGGACTTCAGCACCCTCGCCAAGCGGTGATCTATATCGGGATGGGCAGTTGTGGTCTTGCCTCCGGCGCCGGAAAGATCTGGCAGATGACAAGTGAGATCCTGTATAAGAAAAAAATCAAGGCAAAAGTTATCAATGTCTGGTGTATCGGTCCCTGTTACCTTGAACCCTTACTTGACATTCAGAAACCGGGGTCACCGCGCGTGAGTTTCAATAATGTTAATGAACAAAAACTAAAAAAAATAATCCCGTCATATTTACTGGACGGTAAATCAGGGATTAAGCCCCTTGGTCATCTGGGCAGCAACGGGGAAGCACCGGAGGGGATCAAATCCTTCTGGGAACAACCCATGTTGAAAGGGCAGGAACGGATCGTATTGCGGAACTGCGGAATTGTGGACCCTGGAAATATGAACCACTATATAGGCAGGGGTGGTTTCTCCGGATTGCAGAACGCCCTTGGGCTCGAACCCGGGAGGGTTATCGGGGAGGTTAAAATAGCTGGACTGCGTGGCAGGGGGGGTGCCGGATTCCCGACCTGGAAAAAATGGCAGCTCTGTTACGATGCCCCGGGAAAGAAAAAATACCTGATCTGCAATGCCGACGAGGGAGATCCGGGCGCTTTCATGAACCGCTCCCTTATGGAGGGAGACCCCTTTTCCCTGCTTGAAGGTATGATCATTGCGGCCTATGCGATTCAGGCAAATGAATCTTACATTTATATAAGGGCCGAATACCCCCTGGCCATTGAGCGTCTGAAGATCGCCATTGCCCAGTTGCATAAACATGGCTTTCTGGGAAAGAACATCCTTGGCAGCGGATTTTCACTCGATATTCAGATCAAGGAAGGTGCGGGGGCATTCGTATGCGGTGAAGAAACTGCGCTTATCGCTTCCATTGAGGGTGAACGCGGCATGCCCAGGAGCAGGCCTCCCTATCCGGCAAGCTCGGGATTGAATGGACATCCCACGAACATTAACAATGTTGAAACCCTGGCCACCATAACTGCCATCATGAGGGAAGGCGGAAAATGGTTTGCAGGCTTTGGCTCGGAAAAAAGCAAGGGTACCAAGACCTTTGCCCTTGTCGGAAAAGTGCGAAGGACAGGATTGATCGAAGTTCCTATGGGTACAAGCCTTAGGGAAATAATTTTTGATATCGGGGGCGGAACCCGGAAAGAGTTCAAGGCAGTCCAGACAGGCGGGCCCTCGGGAGGATGCCTCTCAAAGGATTTCCTGGATCTTCCGGTGGACTATGAATCCCTGACCGGGGCGGGTTCCATTATGGGGTCCGGGGGACTCATCGTAATGGATGCGGATACCTGCATGGTTGACGTGGCCAAGTATTTTCTACGCTTTACCAGCATGGAAAGCTGCGGAAAATGCACACCCTGCCGGATCGGCACAAAACGTATGGTGGAGATCCTCGAAAAAATCACCAGCGGAGAAGCGGTGCCTGAAGATATAAAGACACTTAAAGATCTTGCGAGAACCGTAAAGGAGGGTTCGCTGTGCGGGCTCGGACAAACAGCACCCAATCCCGTACTGACCACCCTGAAGTACTTTAAGGAAGAATATGAGAAGCATGTTGTCGAAAACCGCTGTCCAGCAGCAGTCTGCCGTGACCTGGTCCAATACCGGATAATAAAGGATAAATGTACCGGCTGCCAGCGTTGCGTGGATGTTTGTCCCACAGGCGCCATCACCGGGCCGAGAAGCGAACCGCATTTTCTCGACGAGTCTAAATGTATTAAATGCCGGGCCTGTTACGAAATCTGCCGTTTCGATGCCATTGCCGGTGATGCAATTATTATCGAATGAGCCGGAGGATTACATATATAACCGCCCTTATAAACGGGGACCCCGTCCGGGTCCGCGAAGGCCTTACCGTTCTTGATGCAGCCCGCCAGGCAGGCATCTATATCCCCTCCATCTGTTACCTGGAGAACCTGAAATCATACGGCGGGTGCCGCCTGTGCATTGTGGAGATCAAAGGAATCAAAGGATTTCCGACCGCATGCACCACTCCGCTCGAACCGGGCATGGAGGTCCTGACCAAAACAACTGAACTTCAGCGTCTCAGGAGCGAGATCCTTGAATTGATCCTCTCCGAGCATCCATATACCTGCCTTGTGTGCGGAGACAAAAAGGAATGCATGGATTTCATGCATACAACAAGGAAAGCCGGTACCATAACCGGGTGTAATTTCTGTACCAGCAACGGGGATTGTGAATTGCAGGACCTTATAGATTATCTCGACCTGAAAGATGTCAGGTATCCCATTTCATACAGGGGTATCCCGCCGGAGAAGAACAATCCTTTTTACGACCTGGATTATAATCTGTGCATTCTCTGCGGAAGGTGTGTCAGGATCTGCAATGAAGAGCGGAACAGCAACGTGCTTGCATTTGTACAACGGGGAAATACAAGCATCGTCGGAACCTCCTTTAATGAATCCCAGGCAGAGGCAGGCTGTGAATTCTGCGGCGCCTGCGTGGATGTTTGTCCCACCGGATCAATCGCTGAAAAAATGGGCAAATGGGCAGGCCTGCCCGATCGTTCAACTGAGACCACCTGTACGCTCTGCGCCGTGGGATGTACCATGAACGTTAATACAAGGGGTGGCAGGATTGTGAATGTTGGACCAAAACCGGGCGGACGAACAAATCCTCACCAGTTATGCGTCCGGGGAAAGTTCCTGCCCGCGGACATCAATCACCACCCGTCCAGGATCGCCACGCCCATGATCCGGAAAAATGGTAAATGGATTGAGGTAAACTGGGAAGAAGCCATTCAATACACGGCCGGTAAGCTTGAACAATACCGCGGGGAACAGTTCGGGATGATCTGTTCTGCACAAGATACCCTGGAGGAGAACTATTCCCTCCAGAAGTTTTCCCGAAAAGTAATGGGTTCAAATAATATTGACCTGCACCTCTCGTATCCGGATAAGGAACTTGTTAAGGATATCCATTCTTTCAATTTGTCCTCGTCCCATACGGGAACAAGGGATATCCTAAAGGCTGACACCCTTCTGATCCTGGGCGCCGATGCTTCGGTTTCACATCCTCTTTTGGAAAACAGGGTCCGGAAAGCTTTTACAACGGGCAGAACTGTCCTGTATGCAAACACGCATTCCACAAGGACCTCGCAATTTGCGAACCATGAGATCAATTATGCAGCGGGTGAGGAATATTATTTCCTTTATGTCCTTCTTGCAAAGCTGGCAAACCCTGACGGGCAGTTTACGAAACAGAATGTAGCAAAAGCCGGTAAACGAAGCGGTGTCACCGGGAATGAATTGAAACCCTTTGTTTCAGCCCTGGCAGGATCCCGGAATCTATGGGTCATTGCCGGCGATGATCTACTGCGGAACGCTTCGGGAAGAGATACCCTCAGGGCGCTTGGGAACCTGCAATTCATCAAGGACGGGAAGGCAAATTGTACTATTACATTCCTGGGATATGAGGGAAACCTGTACGGGGGTGCACTGTCAGGTGCCCACCCTGATCTGCTGCCCGGCTTTGATCCTGTTACAGATAAAAAGGCCGTTCGGAAATGGAATAAAAACTGGGATACCGAATTAAGTACTGGCGTGGGACTCGCATGCAATGAAATGCTGGGTAATATAAAAAAGGATGGAATTGCTGCATTAATGGTGGCAGGGGATATTCCCCCACAAAAGAAACTCGCAAAATTGAAATTCCTCATCCAGATGAATATGTTCCGGACGGATCTCTCGGAATACGCGGATGTGGTCTTACCCATAACGAGTTTCCTGGAACATGACGGGCATTTTCTTACCCTGGACGGAAAAATAAAAAAGCTAAGGCGGGCATTAGCCGGTCCCGGGAAAACGAAAACGATACCCGGGATCCTTTCAGAACTTGCTGCTGCCATGTCGGAATCCGGGTTTTCAAATTCCAGGCCCGGAAGCATCTGGAAGGAAATTCAATCCTTTATTCAGATACCGGCCCGGGATACGGGGAATGGGAAACACAGCTTTCAGCCTTTGACGCTAAAAAGCCCGAAAGAAACTACAGACTACCCGTTCCGAATAAACCTGCAACACGATCACTTTACGTACAGGGGAAACAGCCTTACCGCACTCGTTCCCGATCTGCAGGCCATTGTGTACACTAACGATAGGATTGAAAAGGCAAAAAATGGTTAAGGTAATTGAAAGATCGGAAATTGCTCCCAACATTCACGAATGTACCGTGAGTGCCAGGGAAATTGCCGCTAAGGTCCAGCCGGGACAGTTCATCATCATCATCCCGGATGAATACAGCGAAAGGACCCCTATTACGGTTGCCGACTGGGATTCAGAGGATGGTACCCTTACCTTTATTTTCCTGAGCATAGGATCAAGTACAGAAAGGCTCGCTGAGCTAAAACCGGGAGATGAAATATATTCTCTTACGGGTCCCCTGGGCCAGGCTTTCGAGATGGAGAAGTTCGGCAGGGTGGCCCTGGTTGGAGGCTGTTATGGGATAGGAGGCATTTATCCTGCTGCCCGGGCATTGAAGGAGCTTGGAAATGAGGTTATCTGCTATTCAGAAGCCAGGAGTAATTTTCTCCTGTACTGGGATGAAAAACTGGAAAAGGTGTCCGACGAGGTGAAATATGCAACCAGGGATGCTTCAAAGGGTTATAAAGGACAAGCTCACGACCAGCTGCAATCCGACCTTGAATCCGGCATTAAATATGATCGTGTCATTGCCGTCGGATGTACTTTTATGATGTACCATATTTCCCGGGTAACCGAACCTTTCAAGCTGAAAACCATCGTTAGCATGAACCCCATCATGATAGACGGTACGGGCATGTGCGGGGCATGCAGGATAGTGGTAGACGGGGAGACCCGTTTTGCATGTGTGGACGGTCCGCATTTCGACGGACACCTGGTGGACTGGGACCTGATCCTGGCACGCAGGAAGGCATATCTCGAAGAAGAAATTATTTCCCAGGAGCGACATAATTATGGCAAAAGTCAATCCAGCTAAAACCCCCATGCGGGAACAGCCTGCCAAAGAGCGGGTCAGGAATTACGAGGAGGTGCCTTACGGATACTCCCCGGAAGAAGCGATCATTGAAGCAGAGCGCTGCCTGATGTGCAAAAATCCAAAATGCATTGACGGTTGCCCGGTTGAAATCGATATTCCCGGATTTATTCAATTTATAGCTGATAAGGATTTCAAAAATGGAATACGCCTGCTTAAGGAAAAAAATATTCTTCCGGCCATATGCGGCAGGGTCTGTCCCCAGGAAGAACAATGCGAAAAAAAATGTATCCTCGGGGTAAAGCATGAACCGGTTGCCGTCGGCAGGCTGGAAAGGTTCCTGGCCGACTGGGAAGCGGAGCAGGGCACAATGGAACTGCCTCCGAAGCCAAAACCAACCGGAAAAAAGATCGTCATCGTCGGGGCCGGTCCCGCAGGTATTACCGCCGCCGCCGACCTTGTCCGCATGGGACACAAAGTAGACATGTTTGAGGCTCTTCATAAACCGGGCGGTGTTCTTGTATACGGGATCCCGGAGTTCAGGCTTCCCAAGTCGATCGTATTCAGGGAGATCAATTACCTGGAAAAACTGGGAGTCAGGATTTTCATGGATTATGTGATCGGGAAAATCAAAAGCATCGATGAACTGCTGGAAGAATACGATGCAGTGTTCCTTGGTACGGGCGCCGGATTGCCCTGGTTCCTGAATGTTCCCGGGGAAAACCTGAACGGCGTTTATTCAGCCAATGAGTACCTCACACGGGCCAATCTCATGAAAGCCTACCTCTTCCCGAAGTATAAAACGCCCATCGTCAGGGGGAAACGGGTTGCTACGATCGGGGGAGGCAATGTTGCGATGGACTGTGCACGGACCG
>JAUVKJ010000285.1 GCA_030592145.1 Bacteroides sp. | reverse complement strand
AGCATCTCCATTGCTTTTCTTGCTGGCACCCTGGAATTGTTGCTTGCTCCGGCCCTTGACCAGTTCTGGTGGTTTGAGGACGAAGGTCTCAGCCGCTGGCTGATCGATTTTTTCGGAGATGTTTACGTACTTCCCTTCCTGGGGATCATCTGGGGAATGATCAGCTTGCATGTTATACGGGGACTCGCATGGGTTTCCGGGGAAGTCAACAAGGTTTTCCTGAGCCACTGATGAAAATTACCCGATACTGCAGGGAACCTTCGTCCGTGGAACAAGCCTGTTTTTTTTTCGGTATGTTTTGTATAACAGTCTCCCGCAGGCATGATTATAAGAACAGAATTATAATTTTGCAGCTTCGTGTTTTCAAACATTAACCAATAAGCATTTATCATGAAAAGATTTATTCCAGTAGTAGCTGCTGTTTTATTAGCGGTGGCCGGCTGTAATCAAACAGGAAACAAAATGAAAGATACAGGAAATCCGTTTTTCAGTGAATACTCAACTCCTTTTCAGGTACCTCCTTTTGACCTTATAGAAGAAGAGCATTTCCTGCCTGCCTATGAAAAGAGCATTGCATTGCAAAAGCAGGAGATTGATGACATCATCAATAACCAGGAGGAAGCCGGTTTTGAAAATACCATCGAGGCACTTGACCGCTCCGGAAGACAGCTGGTTAATGTCGAGAGTGTTTTCGATAACCTTCGCTCCGCAAACACCAATGATGAGCTTAATGCCATTGCCGAAAAGGTGGCTCCTATGGTTTCCGCCCATGGAGACGACATTAAGCTGAATCCTGACCTGTTTAAACGTGTCAAAGCCGTCTATGAACAAAAGGACGAGCTGGAATTGAATCCCGAACAGACCTCTCTCCTGGATAAGATCTATAAGGCTTTTATCCGCGGAGGTGCAGATCTGAATGATGAAGACAAGGCAATAATGCGCGAGATCAATTCTACATTATCGGTTCTCACCCTTAAATTCGGAAATAACCTGCTGGCAGAAACGAACGGATATAAATTGTACATCGAAAATGAAGAAGACCTTGCCGGGCTTCCCGAAGGTGTGATCGCAGGAGCTGCAGAAGCTGCCAAAGCCGATGGACAGGAAGGCAAATGGCTGTTTACCACTCACCGGCCCAGCATGTATCCCTTCCTTACGTACTCGGAAAAACGTGAACTGCGTGAAAAACTGCATAAGGCATATTGCAACCGGGGCGACAATGACAATGAATATGATAACAAGAAAATCCTGGTTGAGATCGCCAACCTCAGGTTGGAAAAAGCGCATTTGTTAGGGTATGAAACACATGCCCACTATGTGCTTGACAGGAACATGGCTAAAAATCCCGAAGGGGTCTATAAGCTGCTCCGACCCGTCTGGGATGCAGCGCTTCCGGTGGCCCTGAATGAAGTAAAGGATATGCAAGCCATCATCGCCCGGGAAGGCGAAGATTTCAAACTTGAGCACTGGGACTGGTGGTATTATGCCGAAAAGGTAAGGAAAGCAAAATACGATCTTGACGATGAGGAAATTCGTCCCTACTTTAAACTCGAGAATGTGCGTGACGCAGTGTTCCAGGTCGCTAATAATCTCTGGGGAATAACCTTCACACCACTGAATGATATCCCGAAACCCCACCCGGATGCCCAGGCGTTTGAGGTGAAAGAAGCGGACGGTTCCCATGTGGGTGTTTTGTATATGGACTTTTTCCCGAGGGCCAGCAAGCGTGGCGGAGCCTGGATGAGTTCCTACCGTAAGCAATACCGGGAAAACGGGGAAATGATTACACCGGTGATCACAACCGTATATAATTTTACCAAGCCTGCCGGTGATAAACCTGCTCTGATCAGTTTCGATGAAGCAAGCACCATATTCCATGAATGCGGGCATGCGCTGCACGGGCTCCTTTCCGACTGTAATTACCACACTCTTTCAGGTACCGCGGTATCAAGAGATTTTGTGGAATTGCCTTCCACGATCATGGAAAACTGGTGCGGAGAACCCGAGGTGATAAAAATGTATGGTATCCATTATGAGACCGGCGAAACAATCCCGGATGAACTGATTGAGAAGATCCAGAAAGCCGGGCAATTCAACCAGGGCTTTGTTAATATTGAATACCTTTCCGCCGCCTTTCTCGACATGGACTGGCACAGCCTGAAAAAAACCCGGGAAATCGATGTTCATAAATTTGAATCGGAGTCCCTGAATAACCTGGGACTGATCCCTGAAATCATCGTGCGTTACCGGAGCACCTATTTCAGCCATATATTCTCAGGGGGGTATTCTGCAGGATATTACAGTTACAAATGGGCTGAAGTGCTGGATGCGGATGCCTTTGAAGCCTTCAAGGAAACTTCATTGTTTGATGCCGGGACAGCCAGGTCTTACCGCGAAAATATTCTTTCAAAAGGTGGATCCGAGGAGCCAATGGTATTGTACAAGAAATTCCGTGGACGGGAACCTTCCATTGAGCCTCTTCTGAAGCGGGACGGATTGTCCAAACCTTAACAAATATTTTAATATATTGTTTATCCCATTCAGGATAAGGCTGTTACATAATTTTGGCAGGAGTTCCTTCATCATTGGTTTTCTGTTTACCCTTATTGGTCTGGCCTTCGTACTATTTTTCAGTTTTCAGCTGAACTGGAAGATCATCCTTGCCGGCAAAAATGATCTTACGCCTGCACAGGCCTGCATTACAGGTTTTAGTGAAACTCCGTATACGGTAAATGACAATCCCCTTTTTGAATATCACTACCGGTATTTCGCCGAAGGAGAAAATCATTATTCCGGATTGTTCCTTGAATATGCCGGGAGTTACCAGGCAGGCCAGGAAATAAGAATTGAATACCTGAAAAAATTTCCTGAAATCTCCAGGATATCCGGGAAAGACCGTCGAAATTATGACCGGATCATGTTTTTCGCAGGAGTCGGGGGACTCCTGGTAGGATTCTTTTTCCTATATCCATCCTGCCGGAAAACAAGAAGGGAGAGGAAGATCATCATAGCCGGACTACCCGCCAGGGGAAAGCTTATACTTGCTGAACCTACCAATCTGAAGGTTAACGAGCAGACCGTCTACAAACTCACCTATGAATACCGTACCGGTACAAACAAGTCACAGAAGTTCTCGGTCAGATCTCACATGATCCGGAATTTTTCCGAGGAACATTCAGAGAACCTTATCTATGATCCCAGGGAACCTTCCAGGGCAGTAATCATTGATACCCTGCC
>JAUVKJ010000251.1 GCA_030592145.1 Bacteroides sp. | reverse complement strand
CTCTCCGAATATGTCGTAAACAGGATGGGGGACAAAAATCCTGAATTCATTGTCCGTGAACAGGCTGAGGTCGTCCAGCACCGACCGGGAAAGGACGACAAATCCGTCACATGCCCTGAGCAGGTAGCGGCTCAGAAGTTTCCATCCCGCCTGCTTTTCATGGGGTATAACATTATGGCAAATGGCAATGACCGGAAAATCCTTTTTTTTACCAAGTCTTCTGACGATAGATCCCAGGCTCATGGAAATAGATGGCATCCAGTGATGCAGTATCACAAGGTCGGGGGCTTCCCTGCGGATCCTTCGGGCAGTCCGCATCCAGCTCAGCGGATTTATGGAATTTATCATGGGTGTGATGGAGATCTGTTCGGGAGGATCCCCCGGTTCATACTGGGTTTTGCCCGGGAAAAGGAACCCGGGATATTGCATCGAAAAAGAAATAATCGAAGCCTTATGCCCGGAGGCAGCCAGATTCCTGCAGAGAGCGGTATTGAAATTTGAAATGCCTCCGCGCAATGGGTATCCCGGACCGATGCAGATGATCTTCAAGGCTAAAAATTTATTTTTTCCTCGACCAGGTACGAGTTCCTGTCCGATGAGCTTCTCGATATCAACTCGCCCAGGAATCCTGCAAGAAACAGCTGGGTCCCTATGATCATTGCCGCCAGGGCAAGGTAAAAATAGGGACTCTCGGTCACCCGGTGCATGGCAATACCCTTAACCGAATAAACCATCTTTTGTCCACCCAGCCAGGCCGCGGAGAAAAATCCGACCAGGAACATCAGGGTGCCAAAGGTGCCGAACAGGTGCATCGGGCGTTTGCCAAACCTGCTCATAAAACTGATTGAGATCATGTCAAGGTAACCGATGATGAATCTTTTGATGCCGTATTTGGTTACCCCGTACTTTCGTTTCTGATGCTGAACGACTTTTTCCCCGATCCTCGAAAACCCTGCCTTCTTGGCCAGGAAAGGCATATAACGATGCATGTCTCCATAAACCTCTATGCTCTTCACTACCGCCTTCCGGTAAGCTTTCAGTCCACAGTTAAAATCATGCAGCCCGATGCCGGAAACCTTCCTGGCAAACCAGTTGTAAAATTTACTCGGGATCCTCTTTGATAGCGGGTCGTGCCTTTTCTTCTTCCATCCGGATACAAGGTCGTACCCTTCTTCCATGATCATCCGGGTCATCTCGGGGACTTCCTCGGGGCTATCCTGAAGGTCTGCATCCATGGTGATCACAACCTCCCCGGATGCAGCCTGGAAAGCTGTATGCAGCGCGGCTGCCTTCCCGTAATTGCGCTGGAAACGGATGCCCCTGACCTCCTTGTGCCCGGAAGCAAGTTCCCCAATCACCTTCCATGATGAGTCACTGCTTCCATCATCCACCATGATCACCTCGTACCGGTATGAATGCCGGGAGAGGACCTTGTCTATCCATTCCCTCAATTCCGGGAGAGATTCTTCCTCGTTATAGACGGGTACGACAATTGAAATATCCATACAGGGTATTATCTGTTATTCTTCCTCCACGACATGGTCTTCCGTGCTCTCCTCCCGCTTGAATATGGCTGCAACGATCAGCGAGATAATAGTTCCGAAAAACACGGAACTGACAAGTCCCATCGCTGCCATGAAACCGGGCTTCATAAATTTGGCGGTCATATTCATTGCCTGGTCAAGGGCTTCTTCCGGTACCCCCTTGTCTAGCATTTTTTCGGTCTGCATTTCCATCATTTTACCAATGATGTCAGGATCTATCACGGTCCACAGTATGTAGGCATAAATGATCCCGATCAGACTGGAAACAACAATGGCAACCATACCGAACCCGAATGCCGGTCCAAATGGCAGGATCCCTTCCCTGACTGTATCCCTGAAACTTCGGATACCGATGACCAGGAGAACTATGGTAATAAGAATGGCCAGGTATCCAAGCGTTTGGTTCAGATTCTGATCAGTCATATACAGGATAACATTGTAAATCACACCGGCAAAGCCAATGATAAAGCCCCATACCAGGCCATTGTAGAGTACAGAAGTGTTTTTCTTTTCCATGAATTAAAAGATTGGTTTGCAAAAACAAAGATATGTTTTTTTCGGATTTGGCATTAAAATGTACTACTTTTGCAGACCGGGCAAGTCTTATACGACCAGCTCCTGTTGAACTCCCCCAGGTCCGGAAGGAAGCAAGGGTAGACGGTTGAAGCGGTGCGATATAAGTAGCTTGCCCTTTTTTATTGATTTACAATTCGTAAGTTTTTTATCCCTTTTCCTTCCCGATTATTAACAGAAATCCGATTCATGTAAAAAAATTTTGTTTTTAGATATTAATAAATATCTTTGTCACATTATTGGATAAATGAAAAACATCCATATCATACTTGCCATTATTCTTGTGAGCCTTGTGGTGCTCAACAAGTAAGAATGGTATGGATTAATATAAACGTATTAAGAAGGCCATTCTGCAGAAAGTAAGAATGGCCTTCTTTTATTATATAAAGCTCCAATGCAAAAAATGGAACGCAAACTCAGAAGTTCAATCACGACCGAAGGCAGGCTGAGGGCAGGTGCCCGGAGCCTCTGGAGGGCCAACGGCATGCAGGAAGAACAATTCGGCAAGCCCGTGATCGGGATTGTCAATTCCTTTACCCAGTTTGTACCCGGCCATGTACACCTTCACAGCATCGGCCAGGAGCTTAAAAAGCAGATCGGAAAGGTTGGCTGGTTTGCTGCTGAATTCAATACCATTGCCATTGATGACGGCATCGCCATGGGACATGACGGTATGCTGTACTCCCTCCCCTCCCGCGACCTGATAGCCGATAGCGTGGAATACATGATCAATGCGCATAAGGTTGACGCCATGGTCTGCATCAGCAACTGTGACAAGATTACCCCGGGCATGCTGATGGCGGCCATGCGCCTGAATATTCCGGCTGTTTTTGTAAGCGGGGGACCAATGGAGTCCGGATGGACAGGCGGGAAAAAATACGACCTTGTGGATGCCATGATCCTGGGCGCCGATGAGTCCGTTTCAACAGAAGAACTCTCCCGTATCGAACAGGAAGCCTGTCCGACCTGCGGTTCCTGCTCCGGAATGTTCACCGCCAATTCCATGAATTGCCTCAACGAAGCCATTGGACTGGCCCTGCCGGGGAACGGAACGATCCTGGCCACGCATGCATTTCGCCCGGATCTCTTCAGGCAGGCTGCTGAAAAGATCGTCGAAAACACCCGCAGGTACTATTTTGAGAACGATGATTCCGTGCTGCCCAAATCAATCGCCACAAGAGATGCCTTCCTGAATGCCATGCGTCTTGACATTGCCATGGGAGGTTCCACCAATACCGTACTCCACCTGCTGGCCATTGCCCGGGAGGCCGGGGTTGACTTCAGCATGGAAGACATCAACCGCCTCTCAAAAGACACTCCCGTTCTCTGCAAGGTGGCTCCCAGTTCCGATTACCACGTGGAAGATGTGAACCGCGCCGGCGGAATCCTGTCCATTATGGGG
>JAUVKJ010000011.1 GCA_030592145.1 Bacteroides sp. | reverse complement strand
AGATTGTGGTTAATATTTAAGGGCTGATCAGTTCCGTGATGCTGTCTGCCATGGTTGAAAGAATCAGGGCGCAGGATGCGGCGCCCGCATCGATCACGCCTTTTGACCTTTCCCCGAGACGGCTGGAGCGCCCGATCTTTGCCACCATGTTTTCGGTGGCATCCCGCCCCTGTTCGGCAGTTTTTTTCATATCGGCCAGCGCCCCGGCGAAGTTTTTGCCGGAGTTCAGGGCTGAGTTGTATGCATCAACGGCAGGGTAAAGAACATCAACCAGGGTTTTATCCCCGACTTTAGCCTGTGATATGCTCTGGATGGATTCCTTTGCCGCCGTAAGGGCTTGTCCCCAGATTTCAGCATCGATGGCGCCCCCGTCAGAGAGGGCCGTTGAAATGCCCTTAAAAAATTTGCCATAAAGTGGCCCCATAGATCCCCCGATCTTCATCATAAGCACACGTGAAAGAACAGTAAGGCCCTGGGCGAGGTCACAGGGATTTTTGTCCATTTCCTCCCTGCAAAGGGTAAACCCCTTGTTCATGTTCACCCCGTGGTCACCATCGGCGATCATGCCGTCTATATCACTCAGGTACTGTTTATTGTCCTGTACTGCCTTGATAACATTATCAAGGACTATAATCCCTTCTTCTTTGGTAAATGATTGCATAGGACTATCTTTTTACCTGGAACTGCGTGAGTCCCACAGAATCTGCATCCAGGTTTATACATTTCTTCAGTTCATTGTCGAGTTTCATCATGGTCATGGTCACGCCGGCCATCTCGAGTGAGGTAAAATAATTTCCTACATAAGAGAGATGGACCTTGATCCCTTTGGCACTCAGGATTTTTTCAATGTCCTTATGGAGGATATACAGCTCCATGACAGGAGTAGCTCCCAGGCCGGAGATCAGAAGTACAACCTCGTCGCCACTGTTGAAAGGAAGGTCAGGCAATACTACATTGCACATCCTCTGAACCACTTTTTCTGCCGGTTCCAGGCTGGTAATCTCGATTCCGGGTTCACCGTGGTGGCCGATGCCGACCTCCATTTTCCCGGGCTCCACGCTGAAATTGGGATGGCCCACTTCCGGAATAGCACAGCCGCTGAGTCCGACCCCAATGCTCCGGGTATTGTCAATGGCTTTCCGGGCGGCTGCGATCACGGCGTCAAGGTCGCCACCCATAGCAGCTTTGGCACCCCCGACTTTCCACATCAGGATCTCGCCTGCGACCCCGCGGCGCTTTTCACGTTCCGCTTTTGGGGCAGAGGGGACATCGTCGTTGGCAACGACCTTTTTGACATTAATACCTTCCTCTTCTGCCAGTTCCATGGCCATCTGAACATTCATATTATCTCCTGCATAGTTCCCGTAGAGGATGGCAACGCCTTTTCCTCCGTCCGCAGCCTTAATGGCATCGTAGAACATCTGGGCGGGTGGGGAGGTGAATATTTCCCCGACAGCAACAGCATCACACATATTGCGGCCGATGTAACCGATGAAGGCAGGCTTGTGCCCGGAACCACCGCCGGTGACAATGCCTACCTTCCCTTCGATGGGTGCATCCCTGAATTTCAGGACTCTTTCGTTACTGGTCGTGGCAACCAGGTCAGAGTGGGCCTTTACAAAGCCTTCCAGCATTTCGTCCACAACGGTTTGCGGATCATTAATGAATTTTTGCATAATGATTGAATCTTATGATTTACCTGGGTGAAATGATTTCTTTTCCAGTTTACGCATGGTTTCCACCTTCTCCGTTGAGCCGCCTCCCTGGAACTCCGATTCAAGCCAGGCATTCACGATGCTTTTGGCTAACTCGGGACCAACCACCCGGGCTCCCATCGTGAGGACCTGGGCATCGTTGCTTTTACGCAGCCGTTCGGCGGAGTATGTATCGTGGCATACCCCCGCATATACCGTCTCCACCTTGTTGGCGATCATCGCCATTCCCAGTCCCGTTCCACAGATAAGGATCCCGCGTACATATTCCTTATCTTTTATTTTTACGGCAAGGTTATAACCAATTTCAGGGTAGGCAGCTTCTGCTTTATCTCCCACCAGGTTCAGGTCACGGATCTCTACACCTTTTGATTTCAGGTGTTCCACAAGGATTGCTTTCAGTTCCAGTGCAGCATCATCGGCATCAATTACAACTTTCATGATTTCAGTTTATTCATTAAACGGTACCCCGGCGTTAATACCTTATTATTATATTCTTCTTTTATTTGGTCAGGTAAGGCATGATTTTGGCCAGGTAATCCAGGCTTTGCTGTACCCAGGCATCCGGGTCGTCAACAAACCCGCCGCTGGCCTCACTTCCCATCTCTATTCCGGCCACACAGGGTTCTCCCCATTTTGCACAGTTCTCTTCGATACCCAGTTCAAGGAGCTTGTCTACATAGGCCTTGAAATCAACTGCGCCGGTCCCCAGGATACTGTTGGTATGGGCAAATGATTCGGTTTCGCTCAGGTGGACATGCAGCAACCGGCTCTTGAGTTTTTCAAGTGCTTCGGGCCCTTCGCGGGTGATCACCAGGTGACCCACATCAATATTGGGATATACGTTCGGGAGTCCCAGGTCTTCTACCACCTTTGCCAGCTTCCAGGTATTATTTACGATGAAATAGACATGCGGATCGAGTTCAAACCCGACCAGGAGGTTTTTGTCCAGGCACCACTCGGCAAAGCGGCCCACGTTTTCAAGCATGTACATCCAGGATTGCTCGGGCGATACGCCAAGTTCATACAATCCGCCACCCCAGCAGACCAGCAGCTGACGACCGCCGAATTCCATCTGAAGGTCGGCACATTTTTTCATATAATCGAAGACCATGTCCCGTTTTTTCCGGTCCGGGTGTGCCGTGTCCCTGGTTGCAACCAGCAGCATCTGCGAGGACACAAGTTCCTCGCCTTTTGCAATTTTGACAGCCTCCTTCCGGGCCGACTGGTCCATCGTGGCCGGATTTCCCTTGCGGATCCCGGCATATTCAATATATTTAAATCCGAATTTTGCAGCGCTCCGGAACGATTCCAAGGGGCCCTTATTCCCCACTTCATAGACCAGGGTGTTCAATGCGAGTTTCATACTTGTTTCCATTTCAGGGTGTTGAAATTACAAAATTAATTATTGAGTGACTTATCCGGTTTCATGAACAGCCACATGAGGATAGCCAGGACTGAAAGGCCTGAGCATATATAGAAGAATGGCTCATGTCTTCCGGTCCATTTAAGCAGGTAAGGGAATGCTATGATGGTCACGAATGCACCCAGGTTTCCGGCCATGTTCATGGTCCCCGAAACAGTTCCTGCATTTTCCTTCCCGATGTCGATACAAAATGCCCAGGACGGGCTCAGGGTCATATCGGCACCGAATATTGCTATGGTCAGGAATAGGATGGAGACCTCGGGGGAATCGACCATTGAAAGCATGATCATACCGAAGGCGGCCAGTACAAATCCAATAATTGCCGGCAAACGCCTGGAAAGTTTAAGGTTACCCCCGCGGTAGATGGCATCGACAAGAATACCAGAGAACCAGTTGCCGAAGGCACCACCGATCAGCGGGGCCATGGCGTAAAATCCGGCCTCGATACCTCCCAGGGCAAAACGCTCTTTCAGGTAAGGGTACATCCAGGTCAGGGTGAAATAAAATGTGAAATTGCTGCAGATGTATTGGATCATGGTCATCCACATGTTGCCGGAGCGGATGATCCTGCCAAAGGAAAGGTTTGCTTTTTCCGCGGAGGAAGGTTGCTGCCGGTTGGCCAGAATGTACTGTTTTTCTTTTTCCGAGATGGCCCGGGACTCTTCAGGCTTGTTCCTGAAGAGAAAGTACCAGGCCATGGCAAACATCAACCCCAATATTCCGAAGATCAGGAAGGACATTCGCCATCCGACTTTTGTAAGCATCCAGGCCACCAGTGGCAATGCAAAAGCAGCTCCAAGCCGGGAGCCTGAGAAATTGATGCCCTGGACGATACCCCTTTCCTTCACCGGGAACCAATTGAAAACAACCTTGGTCAGGCTGGGGAAGGCCCCTGCTTCCCCGGCCCCGAACAGGAAGCGGATCACCAGCATGGATACATAGTTCCATGCGGCCCCGGTCAATGCAGTCAGGACCGACCATGCTACGACAATGAAAGTGATTATTTTACGGGGACCTCTTTTGTCGGCCAGTTTGCCGGATGGTGTCTGGAACAGGGCGTATCCCAGGGTGAATATGGCCATTATCCAGCCAAATTGAGTCATGTTAAAGTCCAGGTCGGACATGATATCCTCCTTGGCTGCAGAAATGCAGGCCCGGTCGATGTACAGGAGGACAGTCAGAAAAAATGTACTGAAGATAAGGATGAACCGCAGGGGGATGGAACGTTTTAGCATTGTACAGGTTTATTAGGGCAAAAGGTTGAAGGTCCAAATCTAATAATAAATGTTAAAATACGCTGCCAAATCTCCAGAACACTCAGCAGTTGTTTTAAAACCCTGTCTTGCATAACTTTGTTGGAAGATGAGACCCTCGGCAGCCGGAATGGTGCTACTTATATTCCTGGACCTGGTATCTACGTTTAATGCCGGCTGCCAGGAAGATGATGATATTGTTAATCCCATCATTCTCGGGATCAGGGGGCATTATGGATTTATCATTCCCCATTCCCGGGCCATCGCCGAGATATCTAATTCAGATCCATGGGGAATCGAAGCGGACCTCTCGTGGCACCTGATGCGTGAGCGGATATGGAAGCACTGCTACTGTTATCCACGGACCGGATTTTCCCTTTCATATTTCAATTTCGACAACCCGGAAATCATGGGGCATTCTGTGGCGATCTACCCCTATATCGAACCATTTGTCCGGCCGCAGAATAAACTGAGTTTCTCCTTCAGGTTCGGGATCGGTCCCGCGATAGTTACCAAAATCTACGATGCAGAAACCAATCCGGATAATTTTTTCTTCAGTGATCATCTAAGCTTTGTTGTAGTCCTGAATGCAGCGATTAATTACCGCCTGAATAACCGGGTGAATACCAGGGTGGCGTTCAATTATAATCATATTTCCAACGGGGGACTAAAAGAACCGAATGTGGGGATGAATTTCCCCACCCTGAATGCCGGATTCGATTACAGTTTTACGGAAGTGAGGTTCCCGGTAAGGGTAAAAGACACCATGCGGGTTTTATATACGGATAAATGCTGGTTCGATGCATACCTGCTCGGAACCGTTAAAAATGCCGAGAAGGGGGAGGATCAGGGTTACCCGGTCATTGGCGCAGGCATCTATTATAATTTTCTTGTGGGAAGGATCTTTGCGCTGAACGCCGGAACAGAATGGATCTCCGATTATTCAGTTAAAGAGAAGATCCGGCGGCTGTATAGTAACAATCCCGAAGATGCACCCGATCATAACAGGGCGGCCTTTCTCGTGGGACTAAACCTCCTGTTCGGCCGGTTCTCTTTTATTCATCAATGGGGGATCTACTATTATGAACCCCATCCTGCCAGGAACCGCGCATACCAGCGATATGGCCTGAACTTCAGATTTACCGAAAGCTTGTACTTTGGCATCAATATCAAGTCACACGGCCATGTTGCCGACCTGATGGATGCCCGCCTGGGAATTATTTTTTAACGATGCTGCCCGCACTGGAGGTATGTACGGTCACGATTTTGCCGTCACCCTTGTAATAGATGCTTCCCGCACTCGATGAGCGAAGGTCGAATTCTTCTGTCGCATAGACCCTGGCATCTCCGGCACTGGAGCAGATGACCTTACATTTCTTTGCAATCAGGTCGTAGGCATACAGGTCCCCCGCACTGCTCAGGTCCGCCACCAGGAGATCAGTGGTTCCGGATAACCTGGCATCGCCGGAACTGCTTATGTCACAGTGTACCTCATCGGCCTGCAGGTCCAGTTCAAGATCCCCGGCACTGCTCAGACCGATATCAAGCCTGTCCGTCTGCAGGGTGTTTTCACCCTTCACATCCCCGGCGCTGGTAACACGGATAGAATTCAGTTCCTCGTAAACCAGGTAGATCTTCATAGACCTGGACTTACGTACATTTTTCGAAGTATATATTTTCAGGGTATTGTCTGTTACCTCCGTCTTTAATATGTCGAGCAGGTTGTCATCTGCTTCAACCATCAGGGATATGTTGGTTCCCTGTTTTATGAATACATCGATGCCTGAGCTTACTTTCAGACCGTCAAAATCACCGGTTATCCTGTCTTCGGAAACTACATTCCCGTTGCCGTAAACAGTTTCAGTGGGGTCCAGGCAGCATGAAGTGGCTGCAACCAGGACCAGGAGAGATAAAAAATAAATGGTTCTCATGATTATTTGGATTTATTATGTATGAGATCTACATCGGAGGTATCGGAGCGCCGCTGTATCCATATGTTCCGGTTCTTCCGTTTGTCCGGGAGGAGTAACGATGTAAATACGGTCAACTTCCCCGTCGATGGCAAGTTGCTTTGGTTCAAGGAATGACTGTATGGATGACAATGATGTCATATAGTTGCCCTGAGCATCCACTCCTCCAGGCTAATCTCGGATTCTGATGTCAGCGGGAGATTATTCTGACCCCATGATTTTTTAAGCATCCATGCCTCTACTTTAAGTTCCGGTTCGGCAGGAATCTTAACCGTCTTTGAAAATGATTCTGGTGTAAGCATCCAATCCTGAAGCGCTATTTCATTTTCAAGGATCATGCCCGGGAAATGTATCGGATGAATGATCTGAACTGCTGAAGAGCTTAGTATCCCCAGTCCGAATGCGAGTGTTAATATCAAGGTAGCCTTTTTCATTTCTTATTGATTATTGTTATTATTTTTCAGGTTCGCTTGATTTATAACACATTGCGTGCCAAAATTAACAAATAACAATAAATCAATAATATACAGACAAGACCCCGTAGTATAAATATAGGCGGATGTGCACGGTTTTGAGACAGGGCTGTACGAAAATGAACGAGCAGATCGCCTGAAGTGCAGGCAAGGCCGCAAAGAGTGTATCCTATTTATTGCGGTCGTTTTCCCGTTTCCAGGTTGTGGTTCTTCCAAGGAATCTTATTCCCATGACAAATCCCTTGATATTGAGAACGGAATCGTCCGAATCAAACCACATGAAACAATCATAGGTTTTTCCGTTATCGGGATCGTAAATACTGCCGTTGACCCATTCCTTGTCTTTCTTATCATATTCAAATTCATAAAGCAGGGACAGTCCCATGACAGGGCGCTTCTTCAGTGCAGGATCCGGGTTCTCCTCATCGACTTTAGGCTTACCGTCTTCATTGGGTTCCTCAAGCCAGCTGATCTTACCATAGTATTTTCCATCTGTTGCTTTATATATCTCCACCTGGGATGTACCCTTTTCGGTGAGCCAGAAGCCCACAACCTTACCGGCCTGTGCGGACAAATAAGGAGCGGCGATGAACAGAAGTGCCAGAAAGAAAAATAATTTTTTCATAAACTCGGATTTGGTTAATAACTTGGCGACCTAAATTATGATTTTTTTCTTAAAAACAAGAATTGTATGAGCCTGCCGGGAAAGATTATATCGGGTGGGCAGACCGGGGTGGATCAGGGGGCACTTGATTTTGCCCTCATGCATGGCTTGAAATGCGGAGGCTGGTGTCCCCTTGGACGCCAGTGCGAATCGGGCCCGATTCCTGATAAATACCCGCTTACAGAAGTGGAGGTCCGGGATTACGACGAGCGAACCCGCAGGAACGTTATGGATGCCGATGCTACCCTGGTCATAACTGCTGGTGGCCGGATGGAGAAGGGAACACGCCTGACGCTTCAATGGTTGGAAGAATTCAACCGGCCGTTCTTTCATCTGGACCTGGAGGACATAAATGAACCCGATGAGGTTTTGCTGTCGCGTGCAAAAGCCTGGCTGAGATCCGCCGAAGTTAAGGTACTCAATGTAGCCGGCAACCGTGAAAGCACTTCTCCCGGCATACAAAACTTCACGATTTTACTTCTTGAACGGGTATTCGGCGAACGTAGGTGACAAATGAATAGGAAAAACAGGGTCCCTCGCCCTGTCCTTCCACACGCTCTGCTTCCTCCCAGGTCTCCGGATCTATCTCGGGATAAAAGGTATCTGCATCGAAATCCTTATGTACCCGGGTAATGTACAGCTTGTCTGCCAGGGGCATGAACTGTCTGTAAACCATTCCCCCGCCGATTACAAAACATTCTTCCTCCGGATCGCAATATCCAATCGCCTCCCCGATGGAATACGCCATAACACATTCCTCGTAATGATCCCCGGGAATATCTGATATAACAATGTTTGTGCGGTTTTTAAGTGGACGGTAGGGTAGGGATTCATAGGTCTTCTTTCCCATGATGACCTTATGCCCGCTTGTGATCCGCTTAAACCGTTTCATGTCTTCGGGAATATGCCATAGGAGTTCGTTGTTTTTCCCGATGGCGTAATTTTTTGCAATGGCTACAATAATCGATATCATGTTCAGACGGATATTACCCCCTTGATATGGGGATGTGGATCGTAATTCAACAATTCAAAATCTTCGAACCTGAAAGAGAGCAGATCCTTCACTTCAGGGTTCAGCTTCATCTCCGGTAATGGCTTTGGATCGCGGCTTAGCTGAAGTTTTACCTGTTCAATGTGGTTCAGGTAGATATGGGCATCTCCGAAAGTATGCACAAAATCACCCGGTTTCAGCCCGGTAACCTGGGCCATCATCATAAGAAGCAGTGAATAGGATGCAATGTTAAAAGGTACCCCGAGAAAGATATCCGCGCTTCTCTGGTAAAGCTGGCAGGAGAGCCTGCCCCTGTTCACATAAAACTGGAACAGTACGTGACAGGGTGGAAGAGCCATTTTATCCAGGGCTCCTACATTCCAGGCACTTACGAGATGCCTCCTGGAATCCGGATCCTCCTTGATGCTTTTAATGACCTGGTTGATCTGGTCGATCTGCCGGTCGTCTCCGGCAGGCCATTTCCTCCACTGATAGCCATAGATGGGTCCCAGGTTACCCTCTTCATCGGCCCACTCATCCCATATGCTGACTTTGTTCCGGTGCAGGTATTCAGTATTGGTTTCTCCTTTCAGGAACCAGAGGAGTTCATGGATTATGGAGCGCAGGTGAAGTTTTTTGGTGGTCAGAACAGGAAAGCCTTCCTCCAGGTCGAAACGCATCTGGTACCCGAATACCGCAATGGTCCCGGTCCCTGTTCTATCCCCTTTCTCCGCCCCGTTTTCCAGCACGTGCGACAAAAGATCCAAATACTGTTGCATAGTTCCGGGATTTTGTAGAAACCGGGAGCCAAATTACTTAAAAGCAGGCGTAAATACCTACATTTGTGTATATGAATTCTTTTTTCAGGTATTTTCTCATTGTCGTGGGACTGGTAGCGCTGGGATTTATACTCTGGTATTTTTCAGCCATTGTGTCGTATATTCTTATTGCAGCGGTCCTTTCCCTTATTTTCCGTCCGCTTGTGGGTTTGATTGGCCGTGTCAGGATCCGTAATTTCAGGTTGCCCGACGGGATCAGCGCCATGCTTGTACTGGTCCTGATCTGGATGCTGGTTTTCGGTTTTTTCAGGTTGTTCGTACCACTGATCGCAAACGAGGCAAACGAGCTTTCACAGATCGATTCCGATCTGCTGGTCCGGAAGCTTGAAAAGCCTATAGACAAAGCCGAGAAGCTCTATTACGACTATAATTCCGGCCAGGAGGATGTTCTGGACCTTGAAGATTTCATCAGTGAAAAATTTAAATCCATACTGAATTTATCCGTGATCAGCAATATCTTCAGTTCTGTATTCGGACTGATGGGGAACCTGCTGATCGCCCTTTTTTCAATATCGTTCATAACCTTTTTCCTGCTGAAGGATAAGTCGGTAATCACGGATTTTATCGTACTTCTTATACCGCAAAAACATGAGCAGGCCATTCGAAAGTCCATGGAATCCACAAGGCATTTGTTGATGAGGTATTTTATAGGCCTGCTCTCACAGGCAACCGGGGTGATGATACTGGCAACCATCGGGATGAGCATTATCGGGATTGATTTTTCACTGTCCCTGACCATAGGTCTTATCATCGGACTGATCAATGTAATTCCCTACCTTGGTCCCTACCTGGGCGGGTCGATCGGCATACTACTCTGGGTGGCCCATAACCTGCACATGGATTTCTCGGCCGAGATGCTTCTCATGGTGCTGTCCATGCTGACCGTTGTGGTGTGTGTACAACTCATTGATAATTTTCTGTTCCAGCCGCTGATCTATGGCAGAAGTGTAAAAGCCCATCCCCTCGAGATCTTCCTGGTCATACTGATTGCAGGAACCCTGGCAGGAATTCCGGGCATGATCCTGGGGATTCCCATCTATACGGTGATCCGGGTATTTGCCAAGGAGTTCCTGAGCCAGGTGAGGGTTGTTAAAAAATTAACCAGGAATATATAAAACCTTGCAACCAATTTTAATATATTTGAGCCAATAAGCTGCAAATGAAGTTTTTGAGGAATATCATCCTGATTTCACTTATCTGTACGGGAATCCCCGGCCTGGCTCAAATCACTTTCTTTGCAGACACCACTTCCGGCTGCGATTCCCTGGAAGTAAGCTTTACTTACAGGAATACGGATTTCATTGATACGGTGACTTCGGTGGACTGGGACTTTGGCAATGGTCTGACGGGTTCCGGAAAAGAACAGCAAACCGTGCTTTACGATTCTGCCGCGGCATACACTGTGAGCATTGTGATAAACGGTAATACCACTTATACGAGGCCGGGCTATATTAAGGTGCATTCCACACCCAGGGCAAGATTTTTATGGTCAGAATCCATGGAGCTGGGCTACTATACCGTGGTATTTACCAATGTTCCCCAAGCCGTGGATACGGTTTCCTTTGTCTATCAATGGTTGTTCGAGGACGGAGGAACAGGAAATACGCGGACCCTGATCCACAGGTTCCCTGAAGCAGGGGATTACCGGGTCGCACTGAGGGTAACACATCCTGAAGGTTGCATGAATCAATGGTCTGATGTTGTGACGGTACGGGACTCCCTTGATTGTCCCAATGTTTTTACACCCAACAACGACGGGATCAATGATTATTTCATTGTCAGTTCAAACGGTGTGACGGTTTACAGCATCCAGGTTTTCAGCAGAACCGGTGTGCTGGTTTACAAAGCGGAGGCGCCCATCCTGATCTGGGACGGCCGGAATTTGTCCGGACAGGAACTTTTACCCGGAACATATTATTACATCATACGATCAGCCGGCGGATCAGGCCGCTTTGAAAAGTCGGGTTTCGTGGAAATCTACCGGTGATTGTTTTGTTTTAGGCCTCAGAGGTATTTTCTGGCCAGGTAACCAAAAGCCCAGGTTGTAAAAAATGAGAAGGAGCCGTACACCACGGCCACCATGGCGATGGTGTAATTGTTAAGCAGACTGCCCGCGACCAAAATGGCCAGGGTCGAATTCTGCAGTCCCACCTCCACGGCAATGGTCACCTGGTTAATTTTTTTAATCCCGAACATGCGGGGCACATACAGTCCCGCGAGCATGGCAAAGACATTCAGTGCCAGGGTACAGGGAAGGATGAGAAAAAAGTCGCGGATCGTGATCTCCCCGTTGCCCTTTTCCAGAAAGAGTACGCCCGAATAGACAAGCAGCAGAAGGACGGGGAGAATATATCGCAGGGGATCCTCCAGTACAGCGGCGAATTTCTCCCTGTAATGTCTGATCAGTATCCCTGCGGTGGCGGGCAAAACAGCAAGCATAAAAATGTTAAAAACCGCCTCTGTAAATGATAGCCGGATATGGGCATCCTGATGCATAAAAACATTCAGGGCAAACTGGGTGATCAGGGGAATGGTAAATATGGTGATCAGGCCGTTCACAACCGTGATGGAGATCGAGAGTGCGACATTCCCCCGTATCATGTAGTTCACCAGGTTGGAGGTCGCTCCTCCCGGGCAGATGGAGATAAGTATGAGTCCCACTGCCAGTTCCGCCTTGAGTCCGCCAGCCATAGCAATGGCAAAAGCAATAATCGGCAGCAGCATCAGCTGGCTGAATAAGCCCACCGTTAAGTTCCGGGGTTGAGTTACAATGTTGCGGATGTCCCTGAAGGAAATTGACAATCCAAGACCGAATGTGATAACAGCAAGCGTTGCGGGCAGGAATATATCTGAAAATGCGGTTGTATTCATTAATCACAGGCTTGCAGAATCAACCGCCAAGATAGGAATAAAACTCTAATCAGATTATTTCAGTATATCACCATCTTCCTGACATTATTGCCGGTTTTCAGGATATAGATGCCTTTATTATGTGTATCCAGGGATATGGATTCCGTGTGGGTTCCTGTTACACTTATCAGGTGGTCATACACCCGTTCTCCCAGGAGATTAAATATTTCAATGCGCGTCTCTCCGTTAAAACCATTTAATGATAACCGGAAACTTCCGGTATTCGGATTGGGGTGTATTGTCAACTGATCAGGAATTGCACGCTGGTTCTCCAATCCCACCATGATCAGATTTACTGTATCTGATCCCGTACATCCGTGAAGACTGACGCGTACCCAGTACATACCGTAGGAGGATGCACTCAGGGTCTGGTCCGTACTGGCATCCTGCCATAAATAAGAATCAAAGCCTTCTCCTGCATCGAGCAGGAAGGGAAGTGATGCCACTTCAATAAAACGATCACCGAGATCAACTTCAGGATACCCGTGTATTGTGAAGCTTTGTCTTACGGTATCATTGCCGTGGTTAATATCTGCATCAAGCTCTGTGAAAACGGTGTATGAAAATGAACCTGTAAAGGACTGATCTATAGTATCCAGGAATGTAAAATCAAGAATGCCTGCCGGTGGAAGATCTTCCGGCAGAACACAATACAGCGGGGTCAGAGGCTCTACCGTGTTAACCAGTTCCACTATGATGGTATCACCCGTATGGTAAGTTTTTCCGCCTTCATTGGTAATGTGCAATTCATAGCGAATGGGTAAAGGGAGTTCACAGGTATCGGACAGGTTTGTAATACAGTCCAGTGAAAGGTCCTCACTGAATATCACCCCGGTGATGCTTCCATTGCCGGTCAGGGCATTGGGAGAACCTTCATTCAGCAGGATGTGGCTGATATTAACCGGAACAGTTTCTGTAACCGTAAATTCTTCTGTAAGCCGGTATCTTATGAAGAACAGGATACCGGGATCTGTGAACCCGGTTGCCGTGGCTCCTGCTATCCGGACAGTATCATTATTAAAGCCGGAAGCCATATACCACCCTTCTGTTAAGGTTCCGGCTGTAATAATATCGAGAAATTCCAGCTCCGGTGTCTGGCATAAAAAACCAGCCTCGACTGAAGAAACGTTTATTCCCGGCGGAGGATCAGATATATAGACCGGCAGGTCAAAGGTCCCGTTGAGTTCTCCCATTGTATCAGGGATATTAACTTGTACATCATAGATAAAAATGGTGTCTGAACGGCCCGATGCCCCGATAACATCCGATACTGACACGAACACTACACCTCCTTGTTTTGCCGTCAGTTTACCGCCTGCATCGATCCCGGCAAGGCTGTTGTTTGTGGTGCTCCAGGTATATGGCTCAAAACCTCCGCTTGCCGTAAAATCAAGAGTCTGACCCGTAAGCAGTGCGCCTGCGTCAGGTATAATTGCCAGGTCCGGCAAGGGTTTCAAAGTAAAATAGCCTTTTTGATTACAGGAAAGGATATCCTCGTTGAACAGGGTTTCTCCAAAATCCAGGTAGCTGCCCCCGGTACCATGACTGGCCATGAAACTGATATGGATCAAAGGCCCGCTACCGGCAAGAGGATCAGTTAAAGCAAATGATATACTCACCTGTCCGGGAACATTTGTATTGAGAGTAAGGTTGTCGCATGATTCCAGAAGGGTTCCTGTCTTACTGATCCCGGTGGCATACAGGATTGTCCGGGTATTAA
>JAUVKJ010000066.1 GCA_030592145.1 Bacteroides sp. | reverse complement strand
GGAGACATTCCCGTTCCCAAAGCGGGTATTGACGAAGGACACGTCCCCATCACCAAAATCCGTATTTGTAAATGTTTTGGTTCCTTCTCCGAATTTCGCATCCTGGAAATCTTTGAGTCCCACATTAAAAATGGCATTCTTAAAATTGATATCTCCTTTTTCCACGATGACACTCCCGAAATTAAAATGTCCCGCAGGCAGGTGGGCATCGCCGAAGTTTATGCCTCCTCCCGTAATCTTTGATGCATGTAAGCTCAGACTCGCTCCTGCAAAGTGGGCCTCTTGAAAGTTAATACCCTCACCCGAAAACCCGGCAAATCCCAGGTCTACCGGAGTCTTGTTGTTAAAAAAAGCGAAACGTGCAGAGAAATCCCGGATCTGTACATATTCCCTTTCGTCGAGTTTATACTTGTTTCTGTATACTGCAAGAGAGAGCTGGTCAATGTAGCAGTGATCAAGAATGAGGGAATCTCCCCTGTGAATGATCTCGTAGATCTCGTTCTCTTCAAGGTATCCCAGTTCCTCGGTTGACTCCTGATGCCTGTCCTGGGAAACAAAAGTAACGATGGCTGTTTTCGGAAATTTTAGTCCATCGCCAGTGGTAAATTTCAGATCCTTGATCTCAACGCTGAAAGCGGCAAATTCTGGAAACATGTTGTTAAGGGTTCATTTCCTTACTGCAAATATAACTTATCTGTGACAAATTCCCCTGTAGAGGCAATTCCTGCAGGTCTCTTCCTGCCCGGTCTGCTGAAATGCCGTCGCGGGGTCAAAAAGCCGGCTGAGCATGTGTGTAAGGTTCTCCGTAAATTCTTTATCCAATAAAGAATAGTCCCACACGGGGATATTTTTCCTCGATGTTCCGATTCCAAAATGATATCTGAATGTGGGACTAAAAATATCCCTGATAAGATACACACCGGGGGTGACCGGGACATTCCCTATCATTTCCGTTTCCCTGTAAAGCTTTGCATATAGAAAAGTCTGGAATGCCGCGCGGTTACGGTTCTTCAGTTCAGAATCAAATAGTTCCTTCACGGAGGTGAAGAACATTTTTCCTCTTCCGGTTTTATAGTCCAGCACCCTGAAGGCATCTTTTACCCGGTCGATCCGGTCAATCTTTCCCCCGATTTTCACTGACAATTCCCGGTCTCCGGACCGGACCTTCATCTCCGTGAAATAACTTTCCTCCAGGCTCTGAATGCTGACCGGGCAAAATTCCATGTCCTTCTCCAGTATCCTCACCACATAGGTAAAAATAATCTCCCGGATAACCATATTCCTCCCCCCGGGATCCTTTTCTGCATCATGGAAGTAAATCTCACGGAAGGAATCATCGATGGCTCCCCGGATAGTTGAGGGTTTCTCCAGTATACCCTCCAGGTCCTTTCTGTTAACAGGATTATCAAGGTTTCCGTAGATATTCCTGACAGATTCATGCAGCAGTGTACCAAACAGGGCCGGATCCACTTCTTCCTGCAACTCAACCGGTTCCCTGATCCCGGCCACATAGTTAAAATAGAATTTCAGGGAACAATCGATATAACTGTTTAAGGCGCTTGGCGACAGGTAGCTGCTTCCTTCTTCCCCCGGGCAGTAATCGTACAGTTTTTTCATCACTTCGTCTGTCTTTTCTACCCGAATAAGACCTTTAGCGCCGGCCTGTATATCAAATCCGGCTGAGCATTCCCTGATCTCAAAGAAAGGATCGTACTTCAACTGGTAGATGTACCTTGATTTTTCACCGGTATTCAGCCCTTCCGCCTTATTGTTATAGATCAGGGAAATATCTCCCGAACGATGGATCAGGCGGTAAAAATAGTAGGCGTAAATCGCATCCTGGTATTCAGGCGTGGGCAACTGAAAGCCGACCCTCAGATTGTGGGGAATGAAACTGTGCCGGGTAGCTGTTCCCGGAAAAGATCCCTCGTTCATGGAAAGAAAGATGATCCTGTCAAAATCCAGCACCCTGGTCTCGAGTACACCCATTATCTGGATCCCCGCGAGGGGTTCTCCGCTGAACGGGATCCTTGTGCGCTGCAGGAATTTATGAAAAAGACGCAGAAAAACGGGCAGGTTGAAGTTCAATTCCAGGCGTCCAAGAACATCCTTGAGCCGCTTGATCCTTGTATAAATCCGGTAGATGAACTCCAGTTCCATCGCCGGAACCGGTTTTTCCTGCTCTTCTCCTCCACCGGTTATTATCTCCAGGATATTCAGAAGGTAGCCTGCAATGTTTTCGGGGTTGAGGATCTTGCGGAAAATCTGTTCGAAAAGATCATTTTTAGCCAGGCTGTCCTGCGACAGGTATATTCGGTTCTGTTCATGGATTTCCCGGACGATCTCCCCTGCATCCCTTCGCTGCCGGAGGGTTATGTACTGATGTTGCAGAATGGTCAGCACATCCCTGTAGTAAAATCTGCCCTCTTTTCCCTTACCCTCCCTGAGGTTACGCTGCAGTGCGATCAAATGTTCGATCAGGCTGAATACAGGTGTTGCGCTTACAGGGTACCCCATGGTTACGTTGATCTCATTAAGTTCATGTGGCAGGGCGTTCAGAACCGGTATCAGCAATTCCTCATCGGCCAGCACGATGGCCGTTTCCTCCCCCAGTTTCCCCTCCTTCCGGGCATCTTCGAGGATGGAATGCACGAGTTGTGCCTGTCCGCTGTCAGAAGGTATGGAAAACACCTGTATATTCTTTTTGGTGCTTCCCAGGTTCCCATGGCTGAAGGACTCTCCTGAATCCTTGAACTGCGACAGGTTCTCCCTGATAAAACGGCCTGCTTCATGCATTTCATTGCTCAGATAGAACTCATCATAATCCCAGTAAAAAAGAGCTTTCCCGGAATTCTGAACGGATTTGAACAACAGTTTCTCACATGGGTTCAGGGCATTGAAGCCAATAAATACAAGCTTCGTGAATGGCAGATCCGGTGATCCTTCCCGGTGAATAATTTCCGCTACGTTCCGGTAGATCATGCCTTCATATCCGAGTCCCATATCAAGAAGGGATTCACGAATTCTCCCGTATACCGGGTGCAGTATATTCCAGATCTCCAGGAATTGTTGTTTTTGTTCACTGAGCTGCTCGTATGTGAATGTACTCCAGAACCTCTGTATTAATTCCAGCTGCTGTGGTGTAAGGTACTGAAAGGATCTCTCCAGGTCTTTCAGATCGGCAAGGTTTCTGAAAATATCCGACGCATTAACCAGGTACTTGTCTACCTCATCAAAATCAGCCAGCATGATCTCTCCCCAGTAATAGAACTCATCGAAACTTTCACCGCTGCCCCGTATCTCCGAATAGACCTTATATAAACGGCTGATCATCTCCAGGTCATCCGCATAATCCAATTCCGATATCCGGGCCATAAGGTCCTGTATGGTGTAAATGGACGGGGACCAGACCGGCTGCTCCAGGCTTCCCCCAAGGTATTTATTGAAAAAGAGGCCCGCCCTCCGGTTCGGAAATACCAGGCAGAGTTCTTCCAGCCGCTCCCCGTAAGACCGGTACAATTCCTCCGCCACCTCTTTTAAAAACGGTTTCATTATTGATCCTTTTTAAGCAATCATTTGTCCCGGTTTAACATACATGCAAACTTTCATCAGTCATCTGCTGCCTTATATCTGTTGTCTGCTATCTGCTATCTGCCACCTGTTGCTTGCTGCTAATGAACGGGGCCCGAAAATCCTTACTCTCCGCGATATTTTTTTCCCTGCCATGTATCCCTCTCCGCGAGCAGTCTTTCAAACGTCCCGAGCACCTGCTCATACCGGACGCCCCAGGGTTCACTTATAAGGTACCCGGGATTCACTTCGCCTGCAATCCTTTCAACAACAATCTCCGGGTTCAGCTGCCCGATCACCTCCAGCATAAGCTCCAGGTACTCCTGCAGGCTGAACATCCGGAACGCCCGGGGATCTTCCTCATACTCCCTGGCCATCTGTGTATTCTTAACGATCTGCAGCTGGTGGAACTTGATGTTCTGGATCGGTAGTCCCGATATTATACTGAACTGGGCAAGGATCTCAGGCTCTGCCTCGCCCGGGAGTCCGATAATGAAATGAGCCCCCTGCCGTATACCGCGTGAGGCAGTCATCTCAATGGCCCTGAGCGAATCTTCAAAACTGTGACCCCTGTTCACCCTTTCCAGTGTCGAATTATAACAGGATTCGATCCCGTATTCTATAATCACATAATGGTCTTTTGCCAGGGATGCAATGTAATCGAGGATCTCCCCGTTGACCGCATCCGGCCGGGTTCCGATCGCAAGGCCTATCACCTCCGGCCTCTCCAGTGCCTCTTCATACCTTGACCTCAATACAGCGACGGATTCATAGGTATTGGAGTATGCCTGGAAATAGGCCAGGTACCTCCGGGTTCGCCGGTAGCGCTTTTTATGGAACTCAATGCCCTCGTCTATCTGCTGGCTGATACTTTTAACAGGCTGGCAATACGAAGGATTGAAGGCATTATTGTTGCAAAAGCTACACCCTCCCCTTCCCTTGCTGCCGTCCCGGTTCGGACAGGTAAAACCGGCATCCAGGCTGAGTTTCTGAACCCGGCCGCCGAATTTTTGCCTGAAGTATTCCGAATAAGCGTTGAACCTTCTTGAATGCCCCCATGAATATGTCTTTCCTTCAGCCATCATACCTCTACAACCTCCTGTTGATTTACATACCAGATATACCCGCTGACCTCGCTGTATTTCATCTGCCTGAGCATATTTGCATATCTTCTGACCTGGGTTACATGCCCGGCCGATCTCTGTTTTCCGAATTTATAATCCACCACGATGACCTTTCCCGATTTAAGCATTACCCGGTCCGGCCTTCGGATGGAACCGTCCCTGGTAAGGATATCCTGCTCTGCAATGACCTTCCAGCTTCCGTCGAACCAGCTTAGAAAAGGCTCTGTATTCATCATGCCGGATATCTCCGGCTTCAGTTTATCTGCTTCCTCGCTGTCGATCAGGCCTTCCCGCCTGACGGAATCGAGGGCCCTGCCAACATCTTCTGCGTTGCGGATCCTTGAAAAGATCTCATGCATCAGGGTTCCGTAATGTACCCTCTGTTCTGCCATGGGATCGAAAAAGTCTATCCCCCGGTACATCAGTCTCAGCTTTCCGCTATACTCATGGCTGGAAATATTGCGCAGGAGTATCTGGTTCGGGACTTCCGGATGGGCTGCCCGGAAAGATAACTCTCCCATTGACCAGGTTAAGCGGGATTCGTCCCATCCGGTCGCGGGAAATAAATCCGGGATCTTGAGTATTTTTTTAATCAGGTCTGACACATCCGAAAACGCATCGTCCTTTCCTTCAGGGGCAAATACGAACAGGCTCTCCCTCGCCCTGGTGAATGCCACATACAGCAAATTCAAATGGTCCATATAAACCCGGAATTTTTCTTCCGTGTAATCCTGCTTAAAGATCGTATCCTTCAGCGATGATGAATATCTGACAGGCAGGAGACTGAGTTTGTTGAAGGGTTCTTGCGTGGGACTGCACCAGAGGATCTCCGGATGGGGTGAGCGGTGATCAAAGGACCAGTTGCAATAGGGTATAATGACAGCCCTGAATTCAAGTCCCTTGGCCTTGTGAATGGTCATGACCTGTATGGCATCCTGGTCCTCCGATACAGCCAGTGATTTTTCCTCCCCGTTCTCATCCCACCAGTTAAGGAATGAATTTATATCCGCCGCCCCTCCCCTGCAATACTCCAGGATCAGGTCCTGGAACGCGAGGATATAGGGTGTTTGGGAGGGTTGACCACCAAGCGAAAAAAGGGCAATGATCCTTTCGCACAGTTCAGTCAGAGTCAGGTATCTGAGTGATTCATCCAGAAAATCTTCAGGCAATGCCGGCGGCTCCCCTCTCCTGAAACTGCCCAGAAGTGTATCCAGGGTACCGTCTGATCCGGAAACCCTGCCTGTGAAAAGCTTGTATTCATAGACCAGCTGGGCAAGATTGACCCGGTCTTCAGGATAGACCAGGAACCTCATGGCTCCAATCAGTATCCTGACCGAAATGGCATTGTACAGGTACAGCGATTCATTGGATATAACATCGTAGGTATAGCCAGCGCCGGGGTTAAGGCTTTTGTATTCAAGAATGGCATCGGCGATCCGCTTGCCGTCGCGTTTGCTCCTGACCAGTATGGCCGTTTCTGAGGGACCTATCCCATGGTCCTGCAGGCGCTCGATCACTTTAATCACCTGCCGGCCGGCCACATCCTTCCAGTTCCCTTCCGGGGGATCGGGAATAAGTGAAACGCTGATGTATCCTCCCTCCTTCCCCGGTTCATCGGGGACTTCCTGGTCAACATCTGAATACGCCCTGGATATCTTGTCGGAAAATCCGGACTGGCCCTCTTCATCCTTGTTGAAGTGAGACTGAAAAATCTCCCTTGCCTCCCTGAAAAATCCGTTATTGAAACGGACAATGTTCTTAAGGCTTCTCCAGTTATACTTGAGTCCCTGCACATTTAACTGTTCCGGGTTAAAATCCTGCGGCAGTTGTTCCGAAAGGATCTCCCAGTCGCTGTTCCTCCAACGGTATACAGATTGCTTCACGTCACCCACCACAAGGCATTTCCAGTTGTAAGCCAGGGAGTTCTCAATAAGGGGCCTGAAGTTTTTCCATTGCAATCCCGAGGTATCCTGAAACTCATCGATCATGAAATGGTTAAAGTAATTCCCGACTTTTTCGTAGACGAACGGGACATCATTGTTTCCGATGATCCCTTGCAGGAACAGGGCTGCATCAGAAAGCAGGAAAATACCCTGTGATTCCGCCCAGGCATGCATGCGGCCTGAAATGTCCGTTAAAATACCAAGGGTGTATAGAAAACTCCGGACCGATTCTGCGGAACTGTAATTAATGTATTCCTTATCGTAGAGCTTAACGCATTTTTTCAGCAGCACATTCATACCTTTCCGGTAAGCCGAAAGGATGCGTTCGCTTGCATCCGAACCCTTCCGGCACCATTCCAGGGGTTCATCAACCGCTTTGAGTATGGTATTGGAGGGATATCGGAAATCATCCCTCAGGAGTTTTTCAACGAAATACCCCACCCCATACTGTCCCTTGAAATCCCCTGCCTGCAATCCCTCTGATTCCATCATTTCACTTGCCTCACGCGCATATCCTTTCAGGGTGTTCTCAAAACGGTATTTGATCTCCTTTAGTTCTTCCTGGTATGCGGAATATTTCGTTTTGTCAGATAACTGCATTATCAGCTCCGGACTACCCACCTGGAAACGCTCCCTGTTAAGTTCCTTACCCAGTACCATCAGGTCTCCTTTCAGGTTCCAGTGTTTTCCCTCCTGAACCTTGTCACGCGCAAACTCCACGAACCATTTTAAAAGCCCGGGTTCCCGATCCAGTCCCACAAACATTTCGTCGATGGCTCCGGAAAGTACCCTCTCTGCATCCAGTTCGATCTGGTATCCGCCCGAAAGGCCGATCTCTCTTGTAAAGGCGCGAATGGCGCGCTGGAAAAAGCGATCGATGGTCTCAACGTGAAAGCGTGAATAATTATGCAATATGGTTACCAGTATGATCTTTGCCCTGCCGGCGACTTCCTCCTCCGACAGACTGTTTTCAGAGGCAATGTATTCCATCATGGGCGTGGGCTTTCTGCTCGACAGATAATACAGCTCATCCATAATCCTGCTTTTCATCTCATCTGTTGCCTTATTGGTAAAGGTCACCGCCAGGATATGCATATACAGTTCCGGGTCGGTGATGACCAGGCTGATATAATCACGGACCAGGATGTAGGTTTTTCCTGATCCTGCAGAAGCTTTATATATGGTCAGACCAGACATTGAAATATACATATTTACGGGACACAAATTGTAATAAATCACCCCTTTGTGTTCTGTTAAC
>JAUVKJ010000265.1 GCA_030592145.1 Bacteroides sp. | reverse complement strand
ATTGCAGAGGCATCGGAGACCGAAGGCATTTTCCGGATCAGGATCCAGCAGAAATATGATCATATCGAAAACAAGAAATGGTTTCCTGTACAGTTGAATACCGATATTATGCTCAGTCCCGACAATGCAGAAGCGAATGGGAAACCGGTAACCCTGGTGGGCATTGGCAAAAGCTACCTGTCGGATATCCGGCTGGATCCGGAGTTAAGAAAAAGGGACTTCAGTCATATTGAGCTTAAGATCAAAGACGATGCACATAAAAAAAATGAAGAATACTGGGAACAATACCGTGTAAATCCTCTTTCCCGCAAGGAGATAAATACATACCATTTTATCGACAGCATCGGCGAAGAAGCCAATCTGGACCGTTCCCTGAAGATCCTTGAAACTTTTGCATCCGGATATATTCCCGTTGGATTTCTGAACCTTGACTATCGAAGTATTATCCACTGGAACCAGTATGAAGGGTTTCGCCTGGGTGCAGCCGTGGAAACCAACGATAAAATCTCCCACCGGGTTCAGTTCGGGGGTAAGTTTGCTTACGGTACCAGGGATAAGGAGTTTAAATACGGGGGACATGTAAAGCTGAACCTCAACCGCAGAAAGGATGCCTTTCTTACCCTCAGGTACAACAAGGATGTGATTGAAACCGCCGGCTGGGAATTCATTGAAAAGCCCCCGGTCACATCCTCTGAAGTTTTCCGTAGTTTTCTTATCGCCGACATGGATAACATCGAGGGAAAATCTGTTGAATTGCAACTCCCGGTCCTCCGCTACCTGAAAGTAAAGACCTTCCTGAACCAGAACGTGAGGCAGGTAACAGATGATTACCGTTACAGGGTCAGCACACCCGAAGGAGACCAGCTGGCCGATCGTTTCCACATTACGGAAACCGGGATCATGCTGAAATACGCACACAAGGAAAAATTCCTGGAAACACCCCGGGGCAACCGGCTTTCACTGGGAACCAATTACCCTGTAATCTATGCAAATCTTCATCTGGGCATTCCACTGCTGGGAGGCGAATATGAGTATACTAAACTGGAAGGGAAGATATGCAAGACCTTCATTACCAAATCCCTTGGAGATACGAAACTGGCTCTGGTCGGAGGCTGGGCTGACAGGAGCCTGCCCTATCCCCTGCTGTATGCGGGGGCAGGAAGTTATGGGGCCTTCACCATCGAAACCGAGAACAGTTTTGCCACCATGCGCCTGAATGAATTTGTATCGGATCATTTTGCCAGCATCCACTTCCAGCAGGATTTCGGAAAGCTCCTGTTCAGAAAGAAGAAGTTTCAGCCCGGCATTGTTCTGGCAGCCAGCGCAGGATACGGGGCTATGACATACGACAGCAGGCATGTTAACCTGAACCAGAAAACCTATGAAAAAGGATACTACGAATCCGGGATACTTTTCAATAATCTGCTCCGGCAGTTGATATTCGGATACGGGCTGGGAGTTTTTTACCGCTTCGGTCCCAATGCACTTCCCGAAACAATTGATAATTTTGCATTTAAATTCACCATACGGTTTAATCTTTAACCAGGGCGTATGAAACACCAGGCAGGATTTGTAAATATTATCGGCAGGCCGAATGTCGGGAAATCCACCCTCATGAATGCCATGATCGGGGAAAACCTGTCGATCATTACCTCCAAGGCCCAGACCACCCGCCACCGGATCCTTGGTATCGTGAACGGGGATAATTTCCAGATCGTATACTCCGATACGCCCGGGATACTGAAACCCGGATACAAGCTGCAGGAGTATATGCTCAAGTTTGCCCGTATCGCCATTTCTGATGCTGATATTGTGTTATATATCACTGATGTAGAGGTGAATATGGAGCACGAGAGAGACCAAATCGAACGCCTTCAGAAGCTTAAAGTACCTATCCTTGTCCTGATCAACAAGATCGACCTCAGCAACATAGAACAGGTTAACAGCCTGATGAAAGAATGGCAAAATGTCCTGCCTGAAGCAACGGTGATCCCCATCTCGGCCCTCGAGAAGTTCAACCTTGAGAAGGTATTTGCACTGATCCTGGAAAACCTGCCCGAATCTCCCCCCTATTATCCCAAGGATGAACTTACGGATAAAAGCGAGCGGTTTTTTGTTTCTGAGATCATACGGGAAAAGATACTCCTCAATTTCCATCAGGAGATCCCGTATTCGGTGGAGGTGGAGGTCGAACAATTCAAGGAATCGGAAAAGATCATCAATATAAGCTGCTTTATTTACGTGGAAAGGGATTCCCAGAAAGGCATCCTGATCGGGCACCAGGGTAAAGGCCTGAAAAAAGTAGGATCACAGGCCCGGGCTGACATTGAGGACTTCCTGGGAAAGAAAGTATTTCTTGAAACCCGGGTTAAGGTAAAAAAGGATTGGAGAAACGACGGGCGCTTCCTGAAACAGTCAGGGTATAACCCGTCGTAAATCAGTAGGGTCCGAAACGAATACAAATTGAATAATGGGAAACATTGTTGCTATAGTTGGCCGGCCGAACGTTGGCAAATCGACCCTGTTTAATCGCCTGACCGAAAGCAGGGAAGCCATTGTAGACGAGGTAAGCGGTGTGACACGTGACCGGCATTATGGCCGCTCTGAATGGAACGGGAAGGAATTCTCGGTGATCGATACCGGTGGCTACGTGTGCAATTCAGAAGACGTATTCGAGGAAGAGATACGAAAGCAGGTGCTGCTGGCACTCGATGAGGCCAATGTCATCCTCTTCGTGGTGGATGTTGAAAGCGGCATCACTGATCTTGACGAAGCCGTGGCCAGAATGCTCCGGAAAATTAAAAAGCCTGTTTTCCCGGTTGTAAATAAGGTAGACAATAACCAGCGTCGCTATGATGCGAATGTATTCTACGGGCTTGGACTCGGGGAGATTTATCCCATCTCGTCAATCAATGGAAGCGGAACGGGTGAGCTGCTGGATGAACTTGTAAAAACACTCACAGCAGGTGAGAGTGCAGAAGCAGAAGCAGAAGAGATCCCGAGGCTCGCTATTGTCGGAAGGCCCAATGTTGGTAAATCCACCCTGATCAATACCCTTATCGGGGAGGAGAGGAACATTGTAACACCCTTTGAGGGAACTACCCGTGATTCCATCCTGACCCGGTATACCAAATACAAGCATGATTTTTTCCTGATTGATACTGCCGGGTTAAGAAAAAAAGGGAAAGTGGCGGAAGACCTGGAATTCTATTCCATACTCCGGTCGATCCGTTCCATTGAAACGGCTGATGTCTGTCTGCTCCTGCTCGATGCAACAAGGGGAACCGAGGGACAGGATGTAAATATCCTGAACCTGATCATCCGGAACCGAAAAGGGGTTATCCTCCTGGTCAATAAATGGGACCTGGTGGAAAAGGACCATCACTCCACAAGCCGGT
>JAUVKJ010000312.1 GCA_030592145.1 Bacteroides sp. | reverse complement strand
GTTAAGAAAAACCCTTTCCAGGTTCTCAAAGCTTATCACATCGCGTTTAAGGTGCCTTGTCACTCACCCGGCTTGTTCATCCGCCCTGCCAGCCGCTCCGGAGTCGTTCGGGCAAGGTTTCAGGATAATCGCTTCAAGCCTACGGCTACTTTTTTTTCCGGATCGGCTTAATAATTGTAATTTTACGGTTCTGAATATTAGGGGTATGAAGATAGATGACCAGATGATCGAGAAGATATCCGGGCTTGCCTGCCTGGAATTCAGGGAGGAGGAGAAGGAAAAGATCCGCCAGGACCTTGAACAGATCCTTACTTTCGTTGAAAAACTGAAGGAGATGGACACCAAAGATGTGGAACCACTGGTCTATCTTTCTGAAAGAACCGACGTGCTTCGCGAAGACAGGGTAGTCAGTTCCATCAGCCACGAGGAGGCCCTTCTGAATGCGCCCGGGAAAAGCGGTAGGTTTTTCAAGGTTCCCAAAGTCATCCGCAAATAATCCGGACCATGGAAACAACACGACAAAATAAAGTATCCAGGCTGCTGCAGAAAGAGCTGGGAGATATCTTCCAACGCGAAGGTAATAGTATGTTTGCGGGGAAGTTGGTTACCGTGACCACCGTAAGAATCACGTCTGACCTCGGACAGGCCAGGATCTTCCTCAGTATTTTCCCTTCCCTTGAGAAAGGAGATTTTGAGAAGACCATGGAAATGAAATCAAAGCATATCAGGCATGAACTGGGCAACCGGATCCGGCACCAGCTGCGCTCGGTTCCCGAGCTTCATTTTTTCCTCGATGATTCTCTTGATTACATAGACAAAATTGACAGGTTACTGAAACAATGAAGTACGATCCCATTAAAAAAGGCCTGGGCGAGGTTTTCAACCGCACGCCTTTCCTCCGAAAGCTTTTTTACCGATTACTTGATCTTTTACTGCTCCGGGCCTGGCATATCAGGCGGGAGCTGAGAAAAGCACGAAGGCAGATCGGTCCTGATGCGGATGTACTCGATGCGGGTTCCGGTTTCGGACAGTACACCTGGTACATGTCACGCCTGTCGAAGAACTGGAAGATCAAGGGTGTGGATGTAAAGGAGGAACAAATCCGGGATTGCAATCAGTTCTTTGGCAAAATTGGCCGAGGGGAGCAGGTGCATTTTGAGATAGGGGACCTTACCAGATTCAGGGAGGAAGAGAAATACAACCTTGTTTTATGTGTCGATGTAATGGAACATATTCTGGAAGATGTTGAAGTTTTTAAAAATTATGTTTTTTCCATGCAGAAGGGTGGGATACTGCTGATCTCGACTCCGTCGGACCAGGGCGGATCTGATGTACACGATGTGCATGAGGATTCTTTTATCGGGGAACATGTGCGTGACGGTTACAACATCGGGGAAATAGAGGACAAACTTCAATCATCGGGGTTTTCGGAGGTTTACTCAAAATATTCTTACGGATGGCCGGGGAAGATATCCTGGCGGCTTTCCATGAAGTACCCGATCATCATGCTGAATGCAGGAAAGCTTTTCTATATATTGCTGCCTTTTTATTACCTTTTGACTTTTCCTTTCAGCCTGTTGCTGAATTTCCTGGATGTCTCCCTGAAGCACAGAACAGGCACCGGGTTGATCGTTAAAGCAGTGAAATGAACCTTCCCATTTATATAGCGTGGAGATACCTGCTGGCGAAGAAATCCCAGAACGCCATCAACATCATCTCCGGAATATCCGTTGCCGGGGTAGCCGTCGGGACCATGGCGCTGATTACCGTCCTGTCGGTCTTCAACGGATTTGACAGCATCGTCAAATCGCTTTACAATTCGTATGACCCGGAGCTAAAGATCTCTATTGCAGAGGGAAAGACCTTTGATCCCGGCATGTACCCCTTTGAGGAGATCAGGAAGCACCCATCGGTGGAACATTATTCAGAAGTATTGGAGGAAAATGCCTTGCTGCGCTACAGCGACAAGCAGCACATTGCAACGGTGAAAGGAGTGGATGAGCAATTCCACAAGGTTACCGGGGTGGATAGTATGATGGTAGAGGGAGAGTACTCCCTGTGGGAGGGGACCAGGCCCAAGGCGGTAGTGGGACTCGGGGTAGCCTATCACCTGGCGATCGGGCTGAACTTCCTGAATCCCATCAACATCTACATTTTAAAGCGGAGCGGCAATATCTCGATGAACCCTGAACGAGCTATCAACCGAAGGTTTATATTTCCTTCCGGAATGTTCAGCATAGAGCAGGAGATCAATTCCAGGTACCTCCTGGTGCCCCTTTCTTTTGCACGTGACCTTCTGCAGTACACAACCGAGGTAAGTGCCATTGAAATAAAACTTCGTGAGGGAGTGGACAAAGATCTGGCACAACAGGAGATCAAAGCCATCCTGGGAGATGAATTCCTGGTGAAAAACCGGAATGAACAGAATGAACTATTCTACAGGATCATGAAATCGGAAAAATGGGCAATTTTTTTCATCCTGAGTTTCATCCTTGTGATCGCCTCCTTCAATATTATCGGCTCGCTGACCATGCTGATCCTTGATAAGAGACGCGACATCGACACTCTTGACAGCCTGGGTGCTTCGGCTGCACTGATAAAGCGGATCTTCCTGCTTGAGGGATGGATGATTTCCATGACGGGGGCGGTCATCGGGATTATCCTGGGGTCCCTTATTTCATGGCTTCAGGCGGAATTCGGACTGATCAAATTATCTGGTTCGGGCTCATTCATCATCGATGCCTATCCGGTGGTATTTCAGTTTCAGGATGTAGTTATGGTATTTTTCACCGTCCTTGGCATAGGTTTCCTGGCCTCATGGTTGCCGGTACGTTATCTTGCCCGTAATTACAGGCTGAACCAGATTTAATAATAAAATATTCATATTAAAATTTTGCCGGTAAATTCATAAAACATATATTTGGGTATTCAAGTACCGAAATACATTTATGAACAAGTTTCCTTCAATATCAGAAGCTTCTTCCATTG
>JAUVKJ010000114.1 GCA_030592145.1 Bacteroides sp. | reverse complement strand
GCTTACAAGATCGTGGCAGTAATACCCTATTTTGGTTTTGCCCGGCAGGACAGGAAGGATAAACCAAGGGCTCCAATCGGAGCCAAACTGGTCGCCAACCTGCTTACTGCCGCCGGGGTGGACAGGGTTATGACCATGGATCTTCACGCGGACCAGCTTCAGGGATTTTTCGATTTACCCGTTGATCACCTGTATGCTTCCTCGCTTTTCGTACCTTACCTTAAAAGCCTGGAACTTGAGAATCTCACGATCGCTGCTCCAGACATGGGCGGGACCAAAAGGGCGAATGCCTATTCACGCTTCATGAATACCGACATGGTGATCGGTTATAAACTTAGAAAAAAGGCCAATGTGGTGGAAGACATCAAGGTGATCGGGGAACTTAAGAACAAAGATGTTGTCATCATTGATGATATGATCGATACTGCAGGAACCATATGCCTTGCCGCCGACATGATGATGATTGAAGGAGCCAATTCTGTAAGGGTCTGCGCCACCCACCCGGTATTGTCAGGTGACGCCTATAAGAAGATCGAAAATTCAAACATTAAGGAAATTATCGTTACCGATACCATACCCCTCCCCAGGGAAAGTTCCAAAATCAGGGTTATCTCCGTGGCTGAACTTTTTGCTGATGTGATCAATAAAGTATACAATTATGAGTCCATCAGTTCCAGTTTTATACAATAAAATATTATATTTGCGGCTCATTTTTAAAAGGTATTTAATAAAACAATGGTGTGATGGGGAATCAGAGCCCTCTGATTCTGAGTAGCATCTTAAAATTGTTGCGATGAAAACATTAGAGATCCAGGCTTCCTTACGTAAGGAAACCGGAAAAAAAGAATCCAAAAATCTTAGAAAGCAGGAACTTATACCCTGTGTATTGTACGGTGGTGAAAAGAACGTCCACTTTGCCGTTCCTGAAAAACAGTTTAAAAACCTTGTCTTCTCTCCCGATGTATTTCTTATCAAACTGGACATCGGCGGTGAAAAATTTGATGCTGTTATGCAAGACATCCAGTTCCATCCCGTGAGCGACCATATACTACACGTTGACTTCGCACAGGTTTTTCCCGACAAGAAAGTTACGCTTAACCTGCCCCTTCAACTGACAGGAAGTTCAGTTGGGATCCTGGCCGGTGGTAAATTGAGGCAGCGCAGGCGTTATCTCAAGGTTAACGGGCTGATCGAGCATATGCCCGATCAGCTGGAAATTGACATAAGCAATCTCGAGATCGGAGACTTCCTGAAGATCGGAGATCTTGAATACGACAATCTTGAAGTGCTGGATCCCCCCAGGGCAATGGTGATGGGCGTTGTTTCCTCACGATTAGTGGCCAAGGGCCTCCGCGAGGCTGTTGTTGAAGAAGAAGAAGTGGAAGAAGAAGTTATTGAGGGAGCCGAGGACGAAGCTGCCGATGAAGAAACTTCTCCTGCAGCAGAAGGAACACCTGAGAAAGAATAAAATTCTATTGCCTTGAAATATCTTATTGCTGGACTCGGCAATATCGGTGAAGAATATTCCGGAACAAGGCACAATATTGGTTTTATGATATTGGATGCACTTGCAGGTGCATCCAATATTCATTTTAAGGACAGCCGCCTGGCATTCACCTGCAGCCTGAAACATAAAGGCCGGACTTTTATACTTATCAAACCAACGACATACGTAAACCTGAGCGGGCGGGCCGTTCATTACTGGCTCAAAAAAGAAAAAGTTCCTCCTGACAGGTTGCTGGTAGTCCTCGATGACCTTGCCCTTCCCTTTGGCAGCCTTCGCCTGAGAGCGCAGGGCGGCGGGGGGGGACATAATGGACTGGAACATATTACCCAAATCCTGGGTACTCAGAATTATGCCCGGCTCAGGTTCGGCATCGGGAATGAATATTATCCCGGCCAGCAGGTCAGCTATGTTCTTGGTGAATGGATGGAAGAAGAAAAAACCGGCCTTGATGAACGAATCAAAACCGCAGCGGAGATCATCCTGAGTTTCGGTACCCTGGGACTCGAAAGAACTATGAACCTATACAATAAAAAATAGCAAGGATCCTCCCGGATCCCTTTATTTATAAGGCCTGTTAAAGATTTGTTAAAGCATCTGTGACAGTCTTATTATCCATTATCTTTGTATCGACCAGGAGATCTATATGCAAAGATCGCACATTATCATCATTATTCTTTTCGCCTCCATTTCACTGGTAGGTTTGGTCATTACCCAGTCATTCTGGGTGTGGAGCGCCGTCAACCTGGGAGAGAATCAGTACGATCACCGTATTGACCTGGCGCTCGAAGAGGTCATTGATGAACTGGTGGGTGCGAATGATCCGGATATTGTATTTTCAGAAAGACCGGTCAGAAAGTCCTCCTGTGAAGACATTACCTTCTTCAGTGTAATTGATACTGTTCTGCTTGAAAAACTGCTTAACAAGTATATCGACTATCACCGGCTCGATAATGATTTTGAATATGCTATTATAAAAACATCCAACGATTCCATTATCCATGCGTCGACTCCCTTGATTTCAAAGTCGATGAAGAAAAAGGCACATAAAGCCTGCCTCTCCTGTCTATGGAAAGAAGAATATTTCCACGTCGAAGTCTATTTCCCCTCCCAGCGCAAGGAGGTTCTTGTGGAAATGTCGGCCTGGCTTGTATTATCGGGCATCTTTATCCTGATCGTAATTTTCACTTTTCTCTACATCATTAACACCATCATACGGCAAAAAAAGCTTTCAGAAATCAAAAATGATTTCATCAATAATATGACCCATGAATTCAAAACCCCTATATCGACCATTTCGCTTGCTGCAGAGGTTTTGCTTCATGCGGATACCGACTCTTCCCATGAACGGATCAGGAAGTATTCAAAAATCATTTTTGATGAAAACACAAGGATGCGTGCGCAGGTTGAGAGGGTCCTTCAGGTTGCCCGCTTCGACAGGGATGAATTCAGCCTGTGCAAATCTGAGTTCGACCTTCACCAGCTCATCAGGGATACCGTACAGAACCTTTGTTTCGAACAATGTGAAGATGAGACCGCCGTGAACTACCACCTGGATGCTGAACGGTACAACCTGAATGCCGATGAAATGCATATCAGGAATGTTATTGGAAACCTTGTCGATAACGCTATCAAGTATTCTGCAAACGGTATCCGTATCGACATCTACACCCGGAACAGGGACCATGGCATTGCACTTTCTGTCGAGGATAACGGAATCGGCATGTCACACGAGGCCATGCGTCATATTTTTGACAAGTTCTACCGGGTGCCTACCGGAAACATACATAATGTCAAAGGTTTTGGACTGGGACTTTACTATGTTAAAAACATGGTGGATGCACACGGTGGCAGGATTGAAGTTATTAGTGAACCGAACAAAGGAAGCCGCTTCGACATTTACCTCCCTCTTGATACGCCCACATAATTTCAGTATATTAGCTGTCAAGCTTAATACTGCCATGAAGAAAAAGTCTAAAGCAAACATCCTGCTTGTCGAGGATGATAAAAATCTTGGTTTTGTCCTTACCGATTATCTGACAATGTCAGGCTACAGCGTACAGCATGCAGAAGACGGGGTCGCCGGCCTGGAACTATTCAAGAACGGAAAATTTGACATCTGTATCCTGGACATAATGATGCCCCTGAAAGACGGATTCACACTGGCAGAAGACATCCGTGTGATCAACGTGGTCGTGCCCATTATCTTTCTCACTGCAAAGACCATGAAGGAAGACAAGATCAAAGGCTTTAAGATCGGTGGAGACGATTATATCACCAAACCCTTCAGCACAGAAGAACTCAGCCTGCGCATCGAAGCTGTTCTGCGCAGGACAAGATTGTCGCTGTTGGATGGAGAGCAGAAAACCGTTTATAAACTGGGAAAGTACACCTTTGATTACGCCAATCAAAACCTTAGCGGTCCCACCGGAGAAAAAAGACTGACTAAAAAGGAAGCAGAGGTTCTGCGCCTGCTTTGCATCAATATGAATAAGATCCTCAGGCGTGAAATTGCACTGAAGATGATTTGGGGCGAGGATGATTATTTCATGGGCCGCAGCATGGATGTGTACATCACAAAACTACGTAAATTCCTGTCGGATGATCCTGATGTGAACATCACCAATATCCACCGGACAGGCTTTATGCTTGAGGTAAACAAGTAGATAAACCATGCTGATCGATAAAGAGGTCCGGATCGACAAATGGCTCTGGGCCGTCCGGATTTATAAGACAAGGAACCAGGCCGCCGAAGCCTGTAAAAAAGGCAGAATCCTTATCCTTGATCAATCCGTAAAGCCTTCCCGGGTGCTAAAGATCAATGATGTGGTTCAGGTAAAGAAGCCTCCTGTTGTATATTCATACAGGGTCCTCGGACTACTGGGCAAAAGGCTGTCGGCAAAAGCAGTCCGGGAGTACATTGAAAATATCACCCCCGAAGCTGAAATGGATAAGCTGAAGGTCAGGGAAACATTTTTTATTATACGTGAAAGGGGAACGGGCAGGCCGACCAAAAAGGAAAGACGCACAATCGATAAACTACGTGGGAAATAAATCCCGCGCATCTGTTATGATCATCGCACAGGAAAAAAGAAAGACGAACATCGCCGAGTTTATTCTCTACATGTGGCAGGTTGAAGACCTGATCAGGGCTTCAGAATTTGACCTTGGCCGGGTCGATGATATTGTCATTCGAAAGTTTGACCTGCCCCCTGAAACCCTCGGTGAAATCAGGACCTGGTATGCCAACCTGATCACCCTGATGGCCGAGGAAAAACTCGTGGAGAGGGGCCATATGTCTTTTTTGAATAAGCTGATCCGGGAATTGACCGATCTCCACCTCCGCCTGATACAATCACCGGAAGAAAATAAATATCAGCAGATTTACCGGGCGGCCCATTCGAATGTGAAGTCCTTCATGGAAAAGAGCCCGGAAACTTACTCCTCCGAGATCGAAGCCTGCCTGACCGGGCTTTACGGCTACCTGATGCTGCGCCTGAAGCAAACCGATATCTCCCGGGAGACAAAAGAAGCCATGACCAGTTTCAGCAATCTCCTGGCGGCCCTTTCCACCCGTTTCCGGGAAGTGGAGGAAGGATCAAAGAAACTACCCTGAAACAGCTTCAGTATCCTGTCGAAAGCTTACGCGGGCACCAGGCAGGAAACAACCTCCCCGATGTAGAACTTATGAAAATCCTTCCCTGGGTAATTTTTACTGATCAGATGGGGAATTATGAAGGAATCTTCCCTGATCCGGTCTGCATACAGTTTTTTGCATTCGATCACCAGCCTGGATTGTTCGAAATAAACATTCCCGAGTTCGGAGGTCAATGGTTTTAGTCCGGTCTTCTTGATCTTGTCCGTATCACGCCCCGGCCGTGATCAGCATCCATTGCTCGCCGATGAGGTCAAATACATTGTCATTCAACTGCTGTGGAGAGATCTTCTTGAATTCTTTCGACATGATTAATTATGCATATTGATGCAATATAGTTATTCCATCAACATCCCCTTGATTTTGTATTCGTGATTTTTTCCTACCTTGGGTTCCTGATCCCAAATCAAACACCATGGCGAAAAGACCAATCGACAGGTTTTCCTTGCGGTATTCAATGATTAAGCTATATGTGAGGCTTGCATACCGGATCTTTTATCGCAGGATACAGTCAAAATTCAGGGAAAGGATTCCCCGGGACAGACCCGTTCTCCTGGCCCCGAACCACCAGAATGCCATGATGGACGCTATGGTGCCACATATGACTTCGCGGCGGGAACTGGTTTTCCTGGCGCGTGCCGATATATTCAAAAGCAAATTCGTGGCAGGTATCTTCAGGTTGTTTAAAATGCTTCCCGTTTACCGGATCCGGGATGGTGCGAATGAACTGGCAAAAAATGAGGAGATTTTCAATGAATCCATGGAGATACTCGGACGTAAGAAAAGTCCGGTGTGCATCATGCCGGAAGGGAACCACGGAGACAAACGAAGGCTGCGCCCGCTGGTCAAAGGGGTATTCCGGGTTGCTTTCCAGGCCCAGGAAAACTATGGCTCAACTCCCGGGGTAGTTATCGTTCCCGTTGGCATAGATTATTCCAGCTACAGGCAGTTCAGGGGCGATCTATTCATCCCGTCTGGTGCACCCCTCGAGGTCCGGGACGCTTACG
>JAUVKJ010000178.1 GCA_030592145.1 Bacteroides sp. | reverse complement strand
ATAGAGGTTTATCCCGGCAAGTATAAGCTCAAATCAAAAGGTGGTTACATCTACGGTACGGTGGATATGACCCAGTTCGGGTATGCCTTTATCCTGTCGGATGCCATTGAAGAGGATGTGTTCGTTTCCAGGAATAACCTGAACCATGCCCTGAACGGGGACTATGTGAAAGTTTACATGTATGCCCGCAGAAAAGGCAAGCGGGTGGAAGGCGAAATAGTGGAAATTATCTAACGGGCCCGTAAAACTTTTGTGGGCATTGTTGAAATTTCAAAAAACTGGGCATTCCTGAATCCCGGCAGCAAGGAAATGCCATACGACCTGTTTATCCCGCCCGACAAACTGAAAGGTGCGAAAAACGGGCAGAAAGCCATTGCAAAAATCACAGAATGGCCCAGGGGTTCTAAGAACCCGGTAGGTGAGATCATCGAGGTACTGGGAGACCCGGGAATGCACGAGGTAGAGATGCATGCAATCCTGGCGGAATTCGAACTGCCTTCAAAATTTACATTGGAGGTTGAAAAGGCCGCCGGGGCGGTTCCCATTGAAATCACTAAAAAGGATTATGCGGAACGCAGGGATTTTCGGAAAATTCCGACCTTCACCATTGACCCCGCTGATGCCAAAGATTTCGATGATGCGCTTTCACTGAAGAAACTTAAAAACGGGAACTGGGAGGTGGGTATACATATCGCTGACGTCAGTCATTATGTACAAGCAAAAAGCTTGCTTGACCAGGAGGCCTACGAAAGGGCCACTTCGGTGTACCTGGTAGACAGAGTGGTTCCCATGCTTCCGGAGAAGCTGTCAAACCTGGTTTGCTCCCTTCGTCCCAACGAAGAAAAACTCTGTTTTTCTGCGGTTTTTGAAATGACCCCCGGAGCAGAGGTGTTGAACCAGTGGTTCGGCCGGACCGTTATCCTTTCAAAGCACAGGTTTACTTACGAGGAGGCCCAGGAGATCATAGAATCCGGCGGGGGTGATATGAAAGAGGAAATCCTGCAACTTCATAAACTGGCCCAGGTGTTGCGCGAACAGAGGTTCCGGGAGGGTTCGTTTTCTTTTGAGCGGGTGGAGGTGAAATTCCATATCGACGAAAACGGGTATCCCACGGGGGTCTATTACAAGGAAAATATGGAATCCAACCAACTGATCGAGGAATTCATGCTCCTGGCCAATAAACGGGTGGCGGAATATATCGGAAAACCTCCGGGCACAAAAATGGATGCCGATACCGGATCAAACACGGCCCCGAAAACCAGGACAAGGACTTTCGTGTACCGCATCCATGATAAGCCCAATAACGAGCGCCTGGAATCTTTCGCCTATTTTGTCAAGCGGTTTGGGTACAGAATACAGACCAGCGGACAGAAAAGGATCTCCGGGTCGATCAACCGCCTGATGGAAGAGATCCGCGGCAGGAAGGAACAGAACATGATCGAGAACCTTGCCATAAGGGCCATGGCGAAAGCCGAATACTCGACCATGAATATCGGGCATTACGGCCTTTCCTTTCCGTATTATACACATTTTACTTCACCCATACGGCGCTACCCTGATATCATGGTGCACCGCCTGCTGGCCCATTACCTGAAGGGAGGAGAATCCAGGAGTCATAATAAATACGAGTCCCGCTGCAAGCATTCTTCCGAAATGGAACGCAAGGCCATGAAGGCCGAATGGGCATCAATCAAGTACAAACAGGTGGAATTCCTGAGCGACAAGATCGGTGAGGTTTTTGAAGGGGTGATCTCGGGGGTCACCGAATGGGGATTGTACGTGGAATTGACGGGTTGCAAATGCGAAGGGATGGTTCCCATGCGCGACCTTACGGATGATTTCTATGATTACGATGAATACAATTACCGTCTGCGCGGGAAAAAAACCGGAAATCAATACCAGCTGGGGGATGAGGTGAAGGTGAAAGTAACTTGTGCCAATCTTGCCAGGAGGCAGCTTGATTTTTCCCTGGTATAAGATCCTGAATCGAGTTCAGGATGACGGGTAAGTTTACTAAGTCAATCTGCTTTTTTGATTACCTGTTGGAGCATTTAATCAATAAAACATCATGTGGTCTGATCCTGGCAACCAGGTTCTGCGATGTTGTCCCCAGATCTTTGCCTTCCCACAGATCGATGATACGGTATTCACGACTCAGGGAGAATCCGCTTTTCTTAAGAGACCGGTGGTAGATCCCGAACTTGTGCCAGTCAAAATCCAGGTCTGCTGTCTGGTTTCCCCGGTTGAGAAAACAGAATGCGGCCTCTCCGTTTTCCAGTGGTTTTACCCAAACTTCCAGATCCCCCAGTGCCAGATATTTAAATGCCTGTATACCCAAGGTGTCCTGATTGATTTTGATCACTTCCTTACGGGTCAGGATGTGCCGTGTTTCATCATCCATGTTTCGCAGATCATTGCCTGCCATTAAGGGGGCGGCGAGCATACACCATAAACTGAAATGGGCCCTGTACTCCGAATATGTCATACCCCCGTTGCCTACTTCCAGCATATCCGGGTCATTCCAGTGACCGGGACCTGCATACTTTTCAAGTCCCACCTGTATATCCAGTATTTGCAATACGCCTATTCCCCCCCAGTTGGAAACGCAATCAAAACAGTCCTGTATATCGGCAGTGGTGCGCCATAAATGACCGATCCCTTTCGCCCATTTCCAGGGTTCATTGGAGCCCCATTCGCAAATGCTGAAGACGATCGGGCGCCCGCAGGCCTTTAAGGCATCACTCATGGTTTTATAGGCAGCTTCTGCGTTCTGTCCTTCATTAAGGCACCAGTCGTATTTCAGATAATCTACATTCCATTCGGCATATTGCAGGGCATCCTGGAACTGGTATCCCCGGCTGCCGGGTCTTTGCTGGCAGGTCATTGATCCTGCGCAGGAATATATACCAAATTTTAATCCCCTGGAATGAATATAATCGGCAAGGGCTTTCATCCCTGAAGGGAATCTTTCCGGGTCCGGGACAATATTTCCTTTTTCATCGCGGTCTATCTGCCAGCAATCATCAATGACGATGTATTCATATCCTGCCTCTTGCATTCCGCTCTCCACCATGGCATCCGCTATTTCCATGATGAGCTTTTCATTGACATCACACCCGAATTTGTTCCAGCTGTTCCATCCCATAGGAGGAGTCGGGGCAAGTTCTTCAAATGTCTGACCACTGATTGTGATCAAAGCGGAGGAAACCAATAGTGTTCCCAGTAAAATCAATTTTTTCATAATAAGTCTGTTTTTTTCTTTAATACAATGTTTTTTTATTCATCGATGAAAATCCCGGAAAATACAGCATCAGGAGAATCCTGATAGCGTTGCGTCCAAACATTCGTAATTCTGAAAGCTATTTTCCCCCGGACGCGATATTTTAAATATTCCCCTTGTTTAAAGCCGGTCAGGTTAAAGGAATGCAGTAATTTCCTTGATTTCGTGTCGATCACATCAACCACGGCCCATCTTCCGCTTCTGTCCCAATCGAGAAAGTACAGTGAAACCATATGCTCCCTTCCATCTTCAAATTCAAGTTCCACGATCTCATGTAGTCCATGAGACCTCCCGGCTGCAATTCTGCTGTCATTAGATGCTCGTTGAAGTGCCTGGATGTTACGTGCTTCTTTTTCCCATATATGATCTTCTCCATTTATGAAGCGAATCTTTGTCCCCTGCTCAAGGTTTTGTTCATCCCCGATAATAATAAATCCTTTCGCCCCGTAATTTCCCTTCCAGTTTCCTTTAGTATGGAGGTCCGATCCAATAAATTGAACACTTCCCGAAGGAATTGACTGTACATGTTCGTCAGGCATTGTCCCGGCTGGGACAATGGTAATTCCCTGATCCGCAGCCAGGGTAAGTTTTATCCATCTGTCGCCAGACACTTTGAGTCCGGATTGCAGTGGTTTCAATCCTTCCAGCCGGATTTCGTACAAATCAACCCGGTTTACACCGGACCAATCCTCAGGCAATTTCCACATGTGATCCCGGTAACCTTTGCCGCTGTATGCAATGATCTCCCTGCCGGGCTTCCAAAGTGCAGGGATGAATACATCCTTTCCATACATTAAGAGATCATCGCCTGATTTGATCACCATTATTCCCTGATACAGTGTTATAACACCAACAGAATAAAAAGCGGTATCACCGTTAAATGTTAAACGCAGGTGGCGGTTCAGGAAATACCATGGCAGGGTCCTGGTAGCAAAACTTTTAAGTCCCCCGGGAATATCTGCATGATCCCTGTTGATCTCTGCTTCCAGTGTGGCGCTGTGACCGAAAAATTTTCCAATCACTGATAATTCTTCACTTCCCCAGAAGAAGGCATCCCCACCTGTCATAAAATAGGAGGGGATCTTCATTGGATCAACAGGGGTTTTTCGGTTCCATCCCTGGTGCCAGATCATGGGATGGTACAAGGTAAAGTCCACTCCTTCGGGTCTCCCCAGGTCAAACTCAGTTGTCAGATCCACATTGTATTTCCTGCGCACATAAACCGTCATTTCACGCATGGCTTTACAGTCTTCATATGCGTTAACCTGATAATAGGGATTATCGGTATTGTACCATGCATCAGGATGCAGGGACCCACTTATTACCAGTTCAGGAATCATTTTAAAAAGGGGATCGATCTGTTCTGTTCTGAAAGTACCCTGGTACCAGTTCCTGTAATTGCTTGCCCGA
>JAUVKJ010000032.1 GCA_030592145.1 Bacteroides sp. | reverse complement strand
ATAGGGGAAGTCACTCATAGGCAGTGTTTTCGGCACTATATGATCGGTGATCCGGTAATAAAAAAAAGTCTGGTGCAGCATGGCTATCCTGAACACCGGCCTGCTGATCCCCAGTTCAATGGTACTGATTTTTTCAGGTTTTAATGAAGGGTTTGGAACAATAAGATATTTTATCTGATTATCAGCAAGCGGAAATGCCAGGGATTGATATGCAATGGAGGAAGGCGGTGCTTTATAGGCAGAACCAATGGAAAAATGAATAGCCATTTTTTTGCCGGATTTGTATAATGCGCCTAACTGGGGACTAAAAGAATTTCCGTAAAGTGTGTTGATATCATACCTGATCCCCCCCAGGAATCTGAACTTCTTCAGTACATAATAGGACTGGAGGAATCCTGAGTAATTACTGAAATTCAATGGATTAAGTCCAAATTCTCCCATAGTGGTATCATGGGAGACAAGTGTTTTTCCGTAGGCATCGTAATCTCTCTTTCTGAAAGGAGCCAGGAGATAATTTGTAACCGGTAGGTTCCCTGACTTTTTAAATGAAAAACCTGCCACCAGTTCAAGGTTTCTGAGGGGTGTGCCCGGGAAGACCTGTTCCAGGAGCAGGTCTTCCGAAGCGGAATAGCGGTATACCTTATCTGTATTGGTAAGGAAGGTGACACCCATACTGGAATTATTATCCATCCGGTAGACCAGGTTGCTCAATCTGGTGGAAGAAGAAAAACGCTCAAAATCTTTTGTATAATCCAGGGTGATCTGGTGGATATTCTCTCCCCAGTAGTTCTGCGGATTATTATACTTGTAAAATAACCGGTGAGAGTCCCAGGGAACTGTGGGTTCTGCGGTACATATTGTTATATGATAAACCAACTCCCCTGAACTTCAGATGTAATCCCAGCATATGCGAGGCCGCTCCGATGGCAGCCATATCCGGCTCGGTCAGGGATCCTTCATAGTATTTGCCAAAGTGTGTTGCTTTAAACTCTTCAGGATCTATGCCCTCACTGACGAGAATATCTTCATTCAGTTCCAGTGCTTCATATCTCGTACCGCCCAACTGGTAGGTGATCCCCTTTTGCTGAAAATGGTTCATCGGATTATAGACACCCTCATCCCGGTATGTAAGATCCATATTGCTGTAATCCGATTTACTCCCATAAAAACTATACTGAAGGATATTGTTGTTTTTGCCTCCTTTCCCCCCAAGGAAGAAATTGATATAGCTGTAGCCATCCTCACCCAGGCTGATATCCCCGCGCACAAAATTTCCCCGGTCAGCTTCCTTGGTAATGATATTGATCACTCCGGAGACTGCATCGGCTCCGTAAACGGAAGAAGAGATCCCGAATACTACCTCGATCCTGTCAGCCTGCCTGATTGGTAACTGGCTGCCAATAGGCATTCCGGCCACAACCGAAGATTTCACCGGCATTCCGTTGATCAGGATCTTGGTATACAGATTACCCGTCAGTCCCCATACATGGAAGCTTTCACCCAGTTCCCCGTAACCCGGCTGGGAGGTACTGATCCCGGGCAGGGCGTTTAATACATCTATAAGAGATGTGAACTGGTTTCGCAAAATTTCTTCGTGGGAAATTACATATACAGTAAGTGGCAACTCCGAGAGATTCCTGGAGATGCGACCGGCTGAAATAACATTCAGGCGGCTGGAATCAACTGAAAATACCAGGTCTTCTGCCTGCAGGACATCTATCTGGGGGGATACACATAAAATGAATATCCATGACAATAAGAGAAATATGATACCTGTCCGTATCATATTATCAAATATATGAAAATTAAATATATGGAAACCCTTGCTACAACGCTTAAGCGTCGTGAGGCGACTTGTTTCCCGCCGCTTGCGGCGGAGAGATTCATTTACTATTCGTACAGTTTGCTCCGGAAGTTTTTCTGGTAGTCCTCGAGACTCTGGGTAGTGAATTTGTCTTCTGCGATGTAATTTAGAAGGGGTTCGATCGAGGAAGGGGTCATGTAACCGGGTACAGCGCCGAGAAGCTGCATTTCCTCGTTCATGTATGCGATCGAGGGAAAGGACATTTTTCCGTTCAATAGTCCCGCGGCAAGCTCATGATATCCCCTGGAGCCCTGGGCAACAAACTTGTAGGTGGTTCCGTTAAAAGTGATTTTTTCTTTCCCTTCTGCATCCAGTTTTACAGCGTAATAATGCTCGTTGATGAATTTGGCGATTACCGGGTGGCCGAAGGTTTCCTTGTCCATTTTCTTACACCATCCGCACCAGTCGGTATAGACATCGACCATGATCTTCCTGGGATTCTCCTTGTTTAGTTTTTCCGCCTCTTTAATTGAAATCCATTTTACATTGGTATCCTGTGCAAACCCTGATGTGGAAGCCAGAAGGAACGCAGCAAGCAAGAGTATGATCTGTTTCTTCATTTTCCAAATCTACGGTTTTCCCGGTAAATGGTTCTGGCGTGCGGCATTTTTAACAATTATTTATAGGTAAGTGACCGGGGTCAGGTTTCACGCATCTTATTTTTCTTATTTTTACCGTTTCACTGATTCCAAACACAGGTAACATACTATGGAAAAAGTAAAACAGACCCTCAGAGAATCCAAGGTGGCACGCTGGACGGCCCTTGTACTTATCGCTTTTACCATGCTTTGCGGATATTTGTTCACAGAGCTGATATCGCCTCTGAAACCCTACCTGGAATCAAATTTCGGATGGGATCCGCATGAATTCGGTGTTGTCACGAGTGCATACGGATGGTTCAATGTTTTCCTGATGATGCTGATCATTGGCGGGATCATACTTGATAAATTGGGGGTCAGGTTTACTTCCATTATGTCAGCCATTATCATGATCATCGGGGCAGGGATAAAATACTATGCCTTCGTGCATGATTTTGCGGTGGATGCGACTATCGTGGGACTTGACGCGAGGGTGGCCATTGCTGCTCTGGGATATGCTATTTTCGGCGTTGGTGTCGAGATGGCAGGCATTACCGTCAGCAAGATCATTGTAAAATGGTTCAAAGGGAAGGAAATGGCGCTTGCCATGGGACTGGAAATGGCCGGTGCACGGCTGGGAACCTTCGCCGCCATGGCATTTTCACCCTTTATCGCGGAAAAGATCAGTATCTCCATGCCCATACTGCTGGGACTGATCATGCTCTGCATCGGGCTGATCACTTTCCTTATTTATTTCGTCATGGATGTCAAATTACAGAAGCAGATCGAAGCATCAGGCGAGGAGGAAGAAGATGAATCATTCCATCTTTCGGATATTAAACTGATCATTACAAACCGCGGATTCTGGTATATTGCCATGCTTTGCGTACTGTTCTATTCTGCCGTATTCCCCTTCTATAAATTCGGGCCCGACCTGATGGTGAACAAGTTCGGTATAGATCCCAGCATGGCCGGGATCATACCCAGCCTGCTGCCTTTCGGAACCCTGTTCCTGACCCCGTTTTTCGGGAATCTTTACGACCGCCGGGGAAAGGGAGCATCCATCATGCTGCTGGGTGCACTGATGCTGATCCTTGTGCATTTCACCCTCTGGATCCCTTCACTTCACAGCGTTGTCGTCGCGATCATTGCCGTGGTGGTGCTGGGCATCGCCTTTTCACTGGTTCCGTCGGCCATGTGGCCTTCGGTACCCAAGATCATCCCGGAGAAACTGCTTGGTACTGCTTTTGCCATTATTTTCTGGGTGCAGAACTGGGGACTCATGGGCATTCCCTACCTCCTGGGTTGGACACTCAAGAAGACAAACCCGGAGGTCGTTGAGATCCGTGAGGCCTACCGTGCTGATTTCCTTGTACAGGGACTAACGGATTCAGAGATCGCGGAGAAGTTTGATGCGCTGAGAATGTCCGGTGAGGTACCTCCGTGGGATTATGCCAAAGCATGGGTCATCTTCATGATCCTTACGGTCCTGGCCCTGGTATTTGCCATTCTCCTGAAGCGTGAAGACAGGAAAAAGGATTACGGGCTGGAAAGACCCAACATTGAAAAGTAGCATTTAATAAGTATAAAGCGATGAGTAAGGAAATTAAAAACCTGGATCCCAAGGCATTATGGGATGTCTTTTACGAGCTGACACAGATACCGAGGCCTTCGAAAAAAGAGTTGAAAGCCGTAGAATATGCAAAGTCATTCGGAGAGAAGCTCGGACTGGAAACCCTGGTCGATCCTACCGGGAACGTGGTGATCAGGAAACCGGCCAGCCCCGGTTATGAGAACCGGCAGGGGGTCATCCTGCAGGGCCATCTCGACATGGTGCCCCAGAAGAACAGCGATACCGGACATGATTTTGAAAAGGACCCTATCGATGCCTACATAGACGGTGAATGGGTGACTGCCAGGGGAACCACGCTTGGTTCCGATAACGGGATAGGGGTGGCTGCCGGACTGGCGATTATGCAGGACAATACCCTGAAACATGGTCCCCTTGAAGTGCTCCTGACCGTGGATGAGGAAACCGGGATGACCGGGGCCTTTGAACTGAAAGGGGGAATGCTTGACGGGAAGATCCTGATGAACCTTGATTCCGAGGATGAAGGGGAACTTTACATAGGCTGTGCCGGGGGAATAGATACCAGCGGCAAACTGAAGTATTCGGAGGAAGCCGTTCCGGCTGGTTCTGAGGCTTTCAGGCTTTCCCTGACCGGTTTGAAAGGCGGGCATTCCGGGCTTGATATCAACCTTGGCCGGGGGAATTCCAACATCCTGCTCTGCCGTTTCATGTCCGGGGCGGTGCAGAAGTCCGGCATGAGGCTCGCAAGTATTGACGGCGGGAGCCTGAGGAATGCCATTCCACGTGAATCCTATGCCATAGTGACCATTCCTGCCGCAGAGAAAGAAGGGTTCCTGGCTGCTGTTAAGGAATATGAATCCATCTGTAAAAATGAACTGGGAAACGTGGAACCTGACCTGTCCTTTAAGGCCGAATCCGCAGAAATGCCGGGCAGCCTGATCGATGCCTCCGCGCAGGACAGGCTGATCCGTACCGTATGCGGGATGCAGAACGGGGTGATCCGTATGAGTGACGACATGCCCGGGGTAGTGGAAACATCCACCAGCCTGGCCATCGTTAAATCCGGTGAAGGTGCGATCGATATCTACTGCCTGCTCAGAAGTTCTGTGGAAACTGCCAAGATGAGCCTGGCAAACTCTCTTCAGAGCGTCATGGAACTTGCCGGCGCTGAAGTTACCCACAGCGGGAATTACCCGGGATGGAAACCCGATGTGGATTCAGCAATCCTGGCAACCATGAAAAAGGTGTATGAGACTCATTTCGGCAAGGTACCGGAGGTCAAGGTGATTCACGCCGGACTCGAATGCGGGATCATAGGTGATACCTACCCGGGACTGGATACGATTTCCTTCGGGCCGACCATCCGCTTTCCCCATTCACCGGATGAAAAAGTCCACATCGAAAGCGTTAAGAAATTCTGGAATTACCTGCTCAGAACGCTTGAGGAGGTTCCGGAGAAATAAGGCTGTTTTTTGTCAAAGAAAGTATACAGCTGAGTGAGAATAATGTACAATTGTATTAAACAATTATTAATACGAATAATACCCAAAGGAATTTTATTTAAATCAGAACCTTTCTTCAGACGACTGTATTATCAATTTTATAAGGGAAAAAAGTTTCAATGTAATATATGCAATAGGGGACTGCGCAGGTTTATTCTTTTATCTGATAATGATACGATATGTCCGAATTGCGGAAGCATATCCCGAAACCGAAGATTGTGGAATTTATTGGAATCTGAGTTTTTAAGAAAGCATATTAAAATATTGGATTTCTCTCCTTCCCGCAGTCTTTATAGAAGGTTAAAATCTTACCCTTTAATTTCATATACCAGCACTGATATTTCAGGTGATTTTATTTCAGATAAAAGCTTTGACATAACAAATATTGATTCGAAGGCTGAAGCATATGATTTGATAATTTGTTATCATATACTGGAACATGTTGAAAATGATAATCAGGCGATTAAGGAACTTTACAGGATATTGAAAAATAATGGCGTTTGTATTATTCAGACGCCTTTTAAGGAAGGCGAAATTTACGAAAATCCATTACTAAATACGGATGATGAAAGATTGAAACATTTTGGTCAGAAGGATCATGTGAGGATTTATTCATCTGAAGGATTAAAAGAAAGAGTATCAACGTGTGGATTTCATGTTGATATAAGAGAATATATGGAAGAAGAGAATAATAAAGATGGATTTAAAAAAAAAGAAACGATTTTAATATGTGTAAAAAAAGTTGCATAAATAAAAAAAAGGCATGGTGAGTATTTTAATAAACTGCTTTCGCGATGGACTTGATGTTATCGGAGACGCCCAGGGAATAATAGTGGATTACGGGTACGCCGGCGGCCTTGAGTTCTTTTGACTGTTCTATGCCCCATTCAATCCCGACCTGCCTGGCTTCAGGCGTGGTCTTGCATTTCTGCAATTCTTTTACCAGTTCCTCGGGAAGTTCAATACTGAATGTCTGGGGCAGAAGTTGAAGGTCGTTTAAGAAAGTGATGGGTTTGATGCCGGGGATGATTGGTGCCTGGATACCTTCGGCCCTGCACATATCTACAAAATCAAAGTATTTACGGTTGTCAAAGAACATCTGGGTGACAATGTAATCAGCACCGGCGTCCACTTTCTCCTTAAGATATTCAAGATCGGATTTCATGTTGGGGGCCTCGAAATGTTTTTCGGGGTACCCGGCCACACCAACGGAAAAATCAGTCGGGGTGGCATTCACCATTTCCTCTTCGAGGTAGATACCCTTGTTCATGTTCATGATCTGCCTTATCAGGTCAATGGCATGGGCGTGTCCGTCCTCCTCAGGAGTAAAGCGCTTTTCCCCTTTGGGTGGGTCTCCCCTAAGGACCAGCAGGTTGTGCATGTCCAGAAAATTGAGGTCGATCAGGGCGTCTTCCGTATCTTCCCTGGTGAATCCCCCGCAGATCAGGTGGGGTACCACAGTGATCTTATACCGGTATTTGATGGCGGCAGAAATGGCGACAGTGCCGGGACGCTTCCGGACGATCTTCTTTTCCATCAGTTTATGGTTGATCATTTTAAATACTACTTCCTGCTGGTGGTAGGTGATGTTGATGTTGATGGGATTGAATTCCATCAGCGGGTCGATGGCATTGTACAGCTTCTCGATGCTGCGGCCTTTCTCCGGGGGGAGAAGTTCCAGGGAGAAGAGTGTTTCCTTAGTGTCCTTTATCCTGTCAATTACTTTCATTCTTGTTTACAAGTATAGTCAGTTATTTATAATTCAAATTGTTTGACAGCCATTTTTCAACCGTTTCCAGGTCCGTGCCTTTGCGTTTCGCGTAATCTTCAGCCTGGTCCCTGCCGATCTTTCCCACGAAAAAGTACTTTGATCCGGGATTCGCGAACATCAGGCCGCTGACCGAGGCAGCCGGGTACATAGAATGGCTCCCTGTCAGTGTAATTCCTGCATTTTCGGGTACATTAAGCAGATTAAAGATTGTCTCTTTTTCCGAATGATCGGGGCATGCCGGGTAGCCATGTGCCGGCCGGATCCCCTGGTATTTTTCCATGATCATGTCTTCCAGGCTCATTTTTTCACCGGGCATGTATCCCCAGATTTCACGGCGTACCTTCTCGTGCAGGAGTTCCGTAAAGGCTTCTGCAAGTCTGTCTGCCAGGGACTTGAGCATAATGCTGCTGTAGTCATCATGCTCTGCCTGGAATTTTTTCAGCTGCTCCTCGATGCCGAGTCCGGTTGTAAGAGCAAACACCCCCAGGTAATCGATCTTCCCGCTCTCACGGGGGGCAATGAAATCAGAAAGGCAGAGGTTAGGTGTTCCGTTCTCTTTTTTGACCTGCGACCTGAGATTTACAAAACGGGCAATGACCTCCGAGCGATCTTCGTCGGAGTAGACCTCTATGTCATCGCCAAGCCCGTTGGCAGGGTAAAAACCCACCACTCCACGGGCTTTCAGTATAGTGTTCTCCCCGATCCAGTCGAGCATGCGAAGTGCGTCTTCATAAAGCTTGCGGGCTTCCTTACCCTGCCTGGGATCTTCCAGGATATCCGGCCATTTTCCCCTGAGCTGCCAGACCAGGAAGAAGAAGATCCAGCTGATGTATTCCCTGATCTCCCCGATGGGATAATCATCGAAGACCCTGATGCCCGTCTGTGCAGGTTTGCAGATGGGGGAACCGGACCAGTCGATCTTCAGGCCGTTCTTGCGTGCTTCTTCCAGGGAGATGTATTCCACCTGGCTCCCGGCACCCCTGTAATTCTCTCTCAGTTCCCTGTATTCACTATGGATATTTTCGATAAAACCATCTTTACGGTTTGCCGACAGCAGCTGTGAAGCTACCGTAACGCTACGGGATGCATCCTTCACGTGGACCACGGGATGGGTGTAATGCTGTTCGATCTTAACTGCCGTATGGATTTTTGAAGTGCTTGCACCTCCGATGAGGAGTGGAATCTCCAGTCCGTTGCGTTCCATCTCCCCGGCAACGTGGACCATTTCCTCCAGAGAGGGAGTGATCAGGCCACTGAGTCCCACGATATCCACCTTCTCATCCCTGGCGGCCTGTATGATCCTTTCGGCAGAAACCATAACGCCAAGGTCAATAATGTCATAATTATTGCAGGCCAGCACCACGGATACGATGTTCTTTCCGATGTCATGCACATCGCCCTTCACCGTGGCCATAAGTATTTTACCGGCCGTGCTGCGATCTCCGGACATCTTTCGTTCCTCCTCGACATATGGCTGGAGTGTGGCTACGGCCTTTTTCATGACGCGGGCCGATTTCACCACCTGGGGCAGGAACATTTTTCCTGACGCGAACAGGTCGCCGACGATATTCATTCCCTCCATCAGCGGTCCCTCGATAATTTCCAGGGCGGAGCTGTAGTGTCTCCGTGCCTCTTCAACGTCCCGTTCAATATGATCGGAAATCCCCTTGACCATGGCATGTTTCAGCCTTTCCTGCACCGGGGCCTCTCTCCACTCATCCTTTATGATCTTTTTTGTGTCTTTTTGTTGTATTGTTTCTGCATGGCTGATCAGGCGTTCGGTGGCATCGTCCCGGCGGTTCAGGATCACATCCTCGACCAGTTCCAGCAGGTCTGCCGGGATTTCATCATATACCTGAAGCATGCCTGGGTTCACGATCCCCATGTCCATGCCTGCCTGTATGGCATGATAAAGGAAAGCTGAATGCATGGCTTCGCGAACCGTATCATTTCCACGGAAGGAGAAGGAAAGATTGCTGACTCCTCCGCTGACCCTTACCAGGGGCAGGTTTTCCTTGATCCAGCGAACGGTTCGGATATAATCCACGGCATAATTGTTGTGTTCTTCGATACCGGTGGCGACGGTCAGTATATTGGGGTCGAAAATGATGTCCTCGGCCGGGAATCCAAGCTCCGAGGTAAGTATGCGGTAGGCTCGTTCACATACCTCGATTTTTCGTTCGAAATTTACGGCCTGTCCTTCTTCGTCGAAGGCCATGACTATGGCAGCTGCCCCGTAATCACGTATTTTCACCGCCTGTTCCCGAAAGACCTCTTTGCCTTCCTTAAGGCTGATGGAGTTAACGATGGCCCTGCCCTGCAGGCATTTCAAACCGGCCTCGATGACCGACCATTTACTGGAGTCTATCATGATGGGCAACCTGGCGATATCCGGTTCCGACATCAGAAGGTTTAGGAAATTGCTCATTTCCTTTTCGGCATCCAGCATGGCATCGTCCATGTTCACATCGATGATCTGCGCTCCTCCTTCGACCTGGTCGCGGGCGATGGAAAGAGCTTCCTCATATTTGCCTTCCCTGATCAGGCGGGCAAATTTCCGTGATCCGCTGACGTTGGTGCGTTCACCGATATTGATAAAATTACTACCCGGATATATGGTAAGTGATTCGAGTCCACTGAGTTTTAATCCCCTTTCCCTTTCCGGGGGAGTTCTCATGGAGGCTTCATCCGCAACTTTTCGAAAAGCCCTGATATGGTCCGGGGTGGTGCCGCAGCATCCCCCGATAATGTTCACAAAACGATTGTCAGTAAAATCTTTAAGGTAGCCGGCCATTTCTTCGGGTCCCTGGTCATATTCCCCGAACTGGTTCGGGAGTCCGGCGTTAGGATATACACTCACATAATGATGGGTTTTACCCGAGAGTTCTTCAAGGTAGGGTCTCATCTCGGTTGCTCCCAGGCTGCAGTTGAGTCCCATAGCAAGCACATCGAGGTGGCTGACTGAATGGATGAAAGCCTCTATGGTTTGTCCCGAGAGCGTTCTCCCGCTGGCATCCGTGATGGTTCCAGACAGGATTACCGGGACTGACCGGCCGGTTTCCCTGAACAGGTTTTTCAGGGCAAAGATGGCGGCCTTGGCATTCAGGGTATCGAATATGGTCTCGATGACAAGGATGTCACTGCCCCCGTCGATCAGTCCCCCGGCCTGTTCCCCGTATGCTTCTGCCAGATCATCGAAGGAAACAGCCCGGTACCCGGGGTTGTTC
>JAUVKJ010000252.1 GCA_030592145.1 Bacteroides sp. | reverse complement strand
TTTTGCAATAGCTGCAATATTAACTTCCGTCATGGGACTTGTATCAAGGTTTGTTCCAATATTATGGCCAATAATATAAGATACTGAATCGTGTTCCGTTTTCAGACTTACTTTCCCCACATCCTGCTGGCAGGAGGAAATATTAAATAATACAGCAGGGAGTAATGCGATAATAAATTTACCTTTCATTTGATATAGTATTAGATGTATAATAATGAACGGCGAATTTAATTATTAATTTTCAATTTATACCTATATGATCCGGGTGTTTAAAAATCAGCTTCTGGTAGCTAATTAATCTTTCCATGCACGGGTCATATCACGTTTTCCGGGTGGACCGGGGAGTTTCTCAACCCGGAAACCTGCTTTGGCCAGGTTTTGCCGTACCTGGCTTTTTGAACAGTAAGTGGTAAGTATGGAACCGTGTTTCATACTCCGGAAAATCCTGGAAAAAATATCCGTGGTCCAGAGTTCAGGCTGCTTGTCCGGGGCGAAGGCATCAAAGTAGACCAGGTCAAACTGATCCCGGATATCCAGGCTGCGAATGTCGCCCTCTTTCTTTTCAAGCATGAATTCATCGTTGATCTCAGTGTTCTCGTTCCATGGGGCCTTGTGAAGGAGATGGAAGAATTCTCCTTTATTTTCATGGAATAAGGATGCATAATTAAGAGATGCCAGGATACCAGCCTCCAGGGGAAATTTCTCCAGTCCGGTATAGTGAACGGTTTTTTCCGATCCCAGGATCTCTACCAGGGTAAGGAATGCATTTAAACCGGTACCGAATCCCATCTCGAAAATATTGATATGATTCCCCGGTACGGCCTTTAATCCTGCATCTATGAAAACATGCGCTGACTCGGTTACTGCGCCATGAACAGAGTGGTAATGTTCATCAAGCTCCTTGACATACAGGGAATGGGAGCCGTCCTCCGTGGTAATGAGTTCTGGCATAATGATCATCGCTTATATTTTCAAATTTATTAATTTACCACTGAATTTATCAAATTTTCGCCATTGGATCCAGCCAAAACAGACCAGCAGGTGCGAAAGATCATCCATATCGATATGGATGCATTTTTTGCCTCGATAGAACAGAGGGATTTCCCTGAGTACAGGGGTAAACCTTTAATCGTCGGGGGATCTGCAAGAAGAGGCGTCGTTGCTGCGGCAAGCTATGAGGCGAGAAAGTACGGAATATACTCTGCCATGCCCACCCTTACAGCTCTGCACAGATATCCGGATCTGATCATCGTAAAACCAAGGTTTGATGTCTATAAACAGGTATCAGGGCAAATCATGCAGATCTTTCGTTCATACACAGACCTGGTTGAACCCCTGTCTCTCGATGAGGCCTACCTGGATGTAACTACAAACAAGTATGGCATGCCATCTGCCACATTGATCGCCCGTGAGATAAAGGATAAAATTAAGGAAGCTACCATGCTTACAGCATCAGCCGGGGTATCCGTTAACAAATTCCTGGCCAAGGTAGCTTCCGATATGGATAAACCGGATGGCCTGTATGTGATAAAGCCGGAACAGGCCGAATCTTTTATCGGGGAATTGCCGGTCAGCAAATTTTACGGAGTGGGGAAGGTTACAGCCGCCAGGATGCAGAAACTCGGGATCCATAAGGGAATGGATCTGAAAGAAAAGAGCAAGGCTGAGCTTATAAAACTTTTTGGTAAAAATGGTTCCTTTTTCCATGATATCTGCAGGGGAATTGACCACCGGCCGGTTAATCCAGAAAGAATCAGGAAGTCATTCGGAAAGGAAAGAACTTTTGAAAATGACCTTACCAGCCTGGAAGAGCTCAATGAGGTTCTTCGTAATATCTCAGAATTGGTCTGCAGGGATCTCGAAAAGTACGGGATCAGGGGAAAAACCCTGACGGTTAAGGTGAAATATGATGATTTTAAACAAATCACCAGGTGCAGGACATTCCCAGGGTTTATTAATAATGAGGAATTGATCCTGAATGTATCTAAAGAGATCATGGCTGTTGTGTTCACTCCCGGAAGCAGGATACGCCTTCTTGGGATCACTCTCTCAAACCTGGAGCAGGCTGCAAGTATTGCTGATTCCGGGGACAACAAGCAATTATCTTTCGATTTTTGATCATCATTTTTTTTATCAAATATTTATTATAGTATAAAACACTAATATCAATTCTATTTAAATATATTTAGTAAACACAAAATCAAATATATAGTTAATATCTTTTTTTATATATGTGCAAATATTATGTAATATCGTATGTAATAATGTATGATTTATGGCTTCAATAAAATTTTATATCGAAAAACGAAGAGATGAGCACGGCAGGATCAGGATGCGCAATGTTCCCATCCTGCTCTATTTCAGCTTTGACGCAAAACGGCTTCAGTTGAATACGGGGGAGAGGGTGAATGCTGGGGACTGGGACAGCGAGCAACAGCTTGTCAGGCCGGGTACCCCGGGGAGCAAGCAGTTGAATCGCTACCTGCGCTCACTTGGTGATGAAATAATGGCCATATACAGGGAAACCCGGGCGATCGGGATGCAGCCTGGCACGAGTTACCTGAGGGAGCAATTGAAATACAGGCGAAGAAAAGACAATGTCGACTTTTTTGATGTATTGATGCGCTTTATCGACGAGAATCATTCCCGCTGGAGCATCCATACTTTCCGTAAGATCCGGACTACCTATAATCACCTGCGTATTTTTGCCGAAACTGAGGAGATAGATATTGAATTCAACCGGATAGACAGGGTTTTTCTTGACCGGTATGTGCGGTTTTTCAGGATTAAATATGCACATTCTAACAATACCATCGCAAAAAACATCAATGTGCTGAAATGGTTCCTGAACTGGGCATTCAAGAGAGGATATAACAGGAGCACAATCTACCGTGAGTATGAAATTGCCTGGGAGGCAAAACCCCGTATACAGACGGCTGATCTGGTCCTCGACTGGGAGGAGCTTATGAAATTAAGCCGGTTTGAACCCTCATCCGGGAGTTTGGAAGAGGTTCGGGATATTTTCAGTTTTATGTGTTTCTCGGGACTGAAACTTACGCGTATCTACCAGTTAAAGGATTCAAATGTTTTCGGGGATTATATCCGGATGCCCGGCAATGGAAGGAATACGGATTATAACCTTCCTCTGAACGAGCGGGCATCAAAAATCCTTAAAACCTACCAGGGCAGGAATTATCCGGGCGGCACCTGCTTTCCTTACTACAACAATCCATATTTTAACCGGCTCTTGAAGCAGCTGGGGAAGGAAGCAGGGATCAACCGTTTTGTGAACCTGGAGATCCTCTCCGGCGCTGAACGCGGTATGCGGCAGGTGCCCAAATATGAAATCCTTTCCTCGAAAGTAGCGGTGAATACCTTTTTGTACAATGGCCTCAGGCTTGGAATATCGGCAGGGGTTCTGGCCTATGTTACCGACCGGAAAACCTTCGCGGGGATAGAACGGATCCGCCCCCTGATCGAACATTCGGCATTTGATGAACTCCGGAAATTCAATATTTT
>JAUVKJ010000260.1 GCA_030592145.1 Bacteroides sp. | reverse complement strand
AGGTAGGATGAATGATAGGAGTCACCATTGATCTTTTCGATCCAGCCGGGAGCCAGGTTGATGATCACATCGCCCGAACGCTTCTGGTGGTAGCCGTTCTGCATTTTATGAAATATGCCCTCCGAGAAATCAGAGGTTTGGAGGGTATACGAGGTGACAGCATTGGATACTCCCTCAAACTGGATAAGGAACTGGGCTGTACGCTCCTGTATCTCCTGGTAGGAAATGCCGGAAGTCTCGATAAGTTCATGGTTCAGGTAAATCTGCTGCCCGTAGTAATACCGCACCCAATCCCCCTTGCCGTAGATGGCATTCAGGTAGGATCCAAGCAGTGACAGTGAACTGTAGGGAATAAAATATCCCGAAGGGATCTTGTTCGCCGTAAGGAAGGCAGGCGAGTATGCAAGTCCATGGTCAGATGTCAGGATGATCAGGGTATTACGTATTCCCACGTACTGGTCGATAAAATCAAGAAAGTGGGCAAATTCCCGGTCCAGGCGCAGCATGGCATCCTGTATTTCCACGGAATTCGATCCGAAGTATTTGCCGATATGCTCAGTGGCTGAAAAGCCAATGGCCAGGTAGTCGGTATAATCATCCTGCCCGAGTTTTTCATTAATGATCACTGCGGTTGCAAAATCGCAAGTCAGTACATTTCCGAAGGGGGTATATTTTAAAACACCATAATCCCGCTGCTTCCTTTTCGGAGTGCTTATCTTTTCCAGGTTGTAGGGAAAAACGCTGCGCCCTACCAGTCCCATTTCAAATGCACTGGTATCATTGCCGCTTTCGGTATATTCCCCGATCGGCAGCATGGTCTCCCAGCTGCGCGAAAGGTATGAATCAGGAAACTTCTTTTCATTGAATTCTTTTGCCCACAACGGAAGGGAGTCTGCATAATAAGTGCTGCTCACCCAGTTTCCCGTTTCATCGTCATACCAGAAGGCATAATCGGCAGAATGTCCGGCAGATATTATGGCAGCGCTGTTGTCGAGGGCCAGTCCAATAACCCTGGACCTGAAATTCGATGAAAGGTTTATTTCGTCACCAATGGTTGATGCCAGCAGGTGGTGAGGGGAGTAGCGGCCGGATTCATAACTGCCACCAAGTGTATTAACCTTTTCATCCTCAACACAATATACCACTTGTCCCTGGAGGTTGTTATACCAGTTGTTGGAAATGATCCCGTGATGTGAAGGAAGTGCCCCTGTAGCAATCGTTGCATGCCCCACCGCGGTCTCATTAATAAGATAATTATAGGAGGCATTCTTGCAGAAAGTACCGGATCCGACCAGTTTTCTGATCCCGTCCTCCCCGAATTTTTCCCAGTAGCGGTGAATGTAATCATACCGCATCTGGTCAACAACCATACTAATAATCAGCTTTGGCTTCTCAGATGGTATCCTGCTGCGGTTCTGGGCATTCAGTCCGGTGGAACAGCTTAGCGAAGTTAGAATGAGAGAGTATAAAAACGTTTTCATATAAAAATCCTGGAGAAGAAATAAGATCAATATTGTTTTAACGGGCAAAGATACTTTTTTATTTCTATTGTGATTTGAAGATCTTAAGTATACGGGTGTCTGCAGGTGAGATCAGTTTCAGGAGATATATTCCCTGATCGAGATGACTGCCTTCAAGCGGATAGATAAATATACCTGTCATCTCACAGAACATGAGATCTTCCATGACCATTCTCCCTCTTATGTCGTACAGGAGGATTCTGTGCAGACCGGGCACAGATACGGGAATGGACAATTCAGCCTGGTAAATGAATGGATTCGGGGATATTTCAAGGCCATCCCGCCTGTTTACCCCGGAAGCAAGGGTGGTAAGCGTTACATCAAACCTTGTGGCCTGGCCAGGGTTAACCTGTACGTCTTCAACAACGGTGAACTCATAACCGGATGCCGAGATCTCCAGGTTCCAGGTCCCCGGTCCGATGAGCCTTACAAAATATCCGGTAAGGCTGTCTGAATAAATATCTGAATGCAGAGTGTCGTGGCCCTGCACCCGGATGGATGCTTTCAGAGGGTTTCCGGTACTCTCATCCCTGATAATCCCGTGGATCCCGAAAAGGCTCTGTTCCATATACCGTAGAAGGGAGGGATGGTTGTAATGCCAGAAATATGGCAGTTCAGCGGAAGGAGTATATTTAGGGAAATTAATCTCTATGGTAACCTCCCTGGCATGGTTGAAATAATTCACCCAGTCCTGCCTGCTCCCGTATACCGGATACCACTTCCAGCCATTTGTAATCCCACTATCCAGATCTAACATGTATAATACCGGTCCGCTCATTGTTTGTGCCTCCCTGGCATACTCCCTTGAAGTCCGCCTGTACCATTCATCATCCGCATGAAGGGATTCCCAGGTATCGAAGGGATAATTAATGACTTCCGCCCCTCCGTGTATATTTGCCCCCATGACCATATAGATGCTTTCAAGGAAATCCATTTGCGCAATGTTTTCAGGCTGGTAAGGCATGCCATCCGGATGCTCAGATCCTTCTATGCCCGGGAAGTTCCTGTTCAGGTCAACATGGTTCAGATTGAACCGTTTGGGTTCAGGTATGCCGTCATCCTCAAAGTAGGCACCGTCGGGATTGGCCAGGGGATTGATCCATATCTCGATGTTGTCGACCAGTTTTGTGACCAGGGAATCATGGCCATAATTGAAGCACAGGTAATCGATCAGGCGGAGCATAATCACATATCCTGTGGTCTCATCACCATGCATTGTCGAGGAATATACAAAAGCGGGTTCGGGCTCATGCTTATCCGGATTGCCGGTAATCTTCATGATCAGGATATTCCTGCCCTCCACACTCTGCCCGAGGGTATCGAGCCTGCAGATTTCCGGGTATTCATCAGCCATCCTCTCCATGAAACTGACATATTGATCATGCGATGGATAGCTATCCCAGCCGCCGGGGAATTCTCCACTGCCTGTCCCGCTCTTTTTCCTGGCCTGCCTCTCAATCAGCCTGAAGGGAATATTATACCCGAGAAATTTCCTGAACCCTTCTTCATTGGCATAGGCCTCGAACCCCATGGATGTCTTTCGGTCAACCGAAAGGAATGTATTGATCTGCTTTACGGTGGAGATATTATCAGGATAGAATTCGAAAACGATTTCTCCCCTTTCTTCAAGTATGGCAAAGGCCCGTTCCATCTGGCCAGGATCCTCCTGTGCCCTGAGGGCAAGGCCGGAAAGAAGGGAAAGCAACAGAAGTGATAAAAACGAAACTCTTTTCCCCATTTTCTATACATTGAATCGAATATAAATAACATCGCCATCCTGCACAATATATTGTTTTCCTTCCACCGCAAGTTTGCCTGCATCCCTGCATGCTGCCTCAGAACCCAGGTCGATATAATCCTGGTGTTTGATCACTTCAGCCCTGATGAAGCCCCTCTCCAGGTCGGAATGTATC
>JAUVKJ010000257.1 GCA_030592145.1 Bacteroides sp. | reverse complement strand
AGGCACCATGAAATTGAGGACATTAATCTTATCAGGTCTGGCAGGGAATGGTATGGAGAACATTTTGATATTGTAACGGAACAGTCTTTTTCGTTATCTGTGGGGGGTCCGGTAAGCGGAGAGGATGTCAGGATCAGGATCGAGGCTGTCGGACGGGCATCAGTCCAGACAAGCATGCAGGTGCGTGCAAACGGAAGTCTCCTTGGAAGCCTGGTAATGCAGGGAACCTCCATTGGATCATATACCCAGCCGCATGCCAGGGCTGCATCGGATACCTACACCTTCCGGCCATCTTCCGATGAGATCGATATTTCCCTAAGGTATATTAAAAATGCACCTTCTGCCGAAGCATGGCTGAACTATATTACCGTGAATGCACGACTGGAAATGAATGTTTCTTCCGGAATGCTTGTTTTCCGCGACAGGCTATGCGTGGGACCCGGAAGGATCACCGAATTTATTTTGAAAGGTGCCTCTTCATCGACCGAGGTATGGGACATTAGTGATCCTGTCATGCCGGCTCGCATGCAAACCACCTTGCAGGGAAGTACCCTGAGATTTCGAGCTTCAACCGAGCAACTCAGGGAGTTCATTGCCTTTACGCCGGAGTCAGGCTTCTTAACGCCCGTAACGGAAGGAGATGATGTCGGTACGGTATCCAACCAGAACCTGCATGCCCTGAGGGCCAAAAACTACGTGATTGTGAGTCCCCCGCAATTCATTTCCCAGGCCCGTTCCCTGGCCGCTCACCGGCATGATAACGACGGACTCGATACCGTGGTGGTCACCCCGGCTCAGATCTACAATGAATTTTCTTCAGGCAGCCGGGATGTATCGGCCATAAGAGATTTCCTCAAGATGCTCTACGACCGGGCAGGCACCCAGGAGGAGATGCCGAAATACGTATTGCTTTACGGCGACGGATCCTATGACAACAAGGGTACCGATGTGAACAACACCAATTTCATTCCCACCTACCAGTCAGTCAATTCTCTTTCCCCGGTTGCCAGCTTCGTAACGGATGATTTTTTCGGATTGCTGGATGATGATGAGGGGGAATCAACGGGACTGTTGGATATCGGGATCGGCCGCTTTCCCGTATCCTCCCAGGAAGAAGCACAATACGTGCTTGACAAGACCCTGTCTTATGATCAAACCGATAAAATGGGCGACTGGAGAAATGCCGTCTGCTTTATCGGCGATGATGAAGACAATAACATCCATATGAGCCAGGCAAACAAGCTCGCCGAATATGTGGAAACAAATTACCCCAACTTTACCATCGCCAAGATCTACCTGGATGCCTATAACCAGGTATCCACTCCTTCCGGTCCCCGGTACCCGGATGTAAATGAGGCCATCAACAAGCGAATGGAAAAAGGCGCATTGATCATGAATTATACCGGCCATGGGGGATCCAAAGGGCTTGCCCATGAACGGGTTCTGAAGATCGAGGATGTATTGTCATGGGAAAACAGGGACCGGCTCCCGCTTTTTATGACAGCCACCTGTGAATTCAGCCGTTTTGATGAATACGAAGCCACCTCCGCGGGCGAACTGGTCCTTCTGAACCCGAACGGCGGGGGAATAGCCCTGCTGAGTACAACCCGGCTGGTCTACTCCGGGCCGAACCATGCCCTGAATGAACGTTTTTACGAGTATGTTTTCATGAAGGATGCAATGAACCGGAATTACCGTCTTGGAGATATCATCCGCCTGACTAAAAATGCCGTTTCAGCCGGGATCAATAAACGGAATTTTACCCTGCTGGGCGACCCGGCCATAGAACTGGCCTACCCCAGGCACCGGATCAGGGTAGAATCCATCAACGGGACCCCGGTAAGCGAATCCGTCGATACCCTGAAAGCCCTGGGCAAGGTAAGCATAAGCGGATACATGGAGGATCAGCTGGGGAACCTGATGAGCAGTTTCAACGGCATTGTCTATCCGACGATTTTCGATAAAGCCACCCGTATCACGACCCTCTCGAATGACGATTTTGCACCGATGACGTTCACCCTGAGAAACCGTGTGCTTTACAAGGGGAAAGCCTCGGTTAACAACGGGAAATTTTCCTTCAGCTTCATCGTCCCCAAAGACATCTCGTACAACTTTGATTACGGAAAACTCAGTTTCTATGCCGATAATACCATTGAAGATGCCAGCGGATCTTTCCAGCAGGTTATCATCGGGGGCTCAGCCGACTCTGTTGCAAACGATACAGATGGACCCGAATTAAAGATCTATCTGAACGATGAGAACTTCGTATTCGGGGGCATGTGCGATGAGAATCCCATGCTCCTGGCATTTGTGAACGACAGCAATGGGATCAACACCCTTGGCAATGGGATCGGGCATGACCTGACCGCCATCCTTGACGGGAACACCAGGCAGACCATTGTACTTAATGATTTTTACGAAGCAGATACCGATTCCTACAAGAGCGGGAAGATCCGGTACTCCTTTAAAAACCTTGAAGCAGGTCCGCACAGCCTGAAAATGAAGGTCTGGGACGTGCATAATAATTCATCCGAAGAGATCATCGAGTTCATTGTAAATACCGGACAGGACCTGGTCCTGAACCATGTGCTGAACTACCCCAATCCCTTTACCACACATACACAGTTCTTTTTCGAGCATAACCAGCCCAATGCCGACCTTGACATCCTGATCCAGGTATTCACCGTGTCGGGCAAACTTGTCAAAACCATTGAACATCAGGCTTCTGCTTCCGGCTACCGGGTCGGGCCGATCGACTGGAACGGCCGGGATGATTTTGGAAGCAGGATCGGACGCGGGGTCTATATCTACCGTGTGAAAGTAAGGACCTCTCTGGGACATACAGCCGAAAAATTCGAGAAGCTGGTAATATTAAATTAGAATCCACGTTAGATAGTAAATTTGCTTTATATTTGTTTCAATGAGAAAGAACATACCTGTCCTTTGTATTATATTAACATTTTTATCAGGTAGTTATGCAGTACTAGCACAGAATGGACCCGAAATCGCCAGCGGTCCCCAGCTCAATGCCATCCAGACCGCCGTACCTTTCATGACCATCACACCCGATTCAAGGGCCGGTGCCATGGGAGAGGTTGGAGTTGCCACCTCACCCGATATCAACTCGCAGAACTGGAATCCCGCCAAATATCCTTTCATCGAAAGCGAAGGCGGAGTGGCGCTCTCCTATACCCCGTGGCTGAGAAGACTTATTAATGACATAAACCTTGCCTACCTGACAGGCTTCTACAGGTTCGGTGACCGGCAGGTTATCAGCGGCGCACTGAGATATTTTTCACTGGGACAGATCGTATTTACAAATAATTACGGGACCCCGCAGGGAATCTATGTCCCCAATGAATTTGCCATCGATGTTGGTTACTCCAGGCTGCTTACCGACCGGTTTTCAGGAGGTATTGTATTCCGTTTCATCCGTTCCGACCTGACCGGGGGAACTTTTGTCGGAGGGG
>JAUVKJ010000023.1 GCA_030592145.1 Bacteroides sp. | reverse complement strand
AAAGACGTTAGTGAGCTTCTTGATATTTTAAAAGAAAAGCATGGTATTGAACCAGCAGCAGCTGCTGTTGCAGTAGCCGGTCCCGCAGCCGGTGCAGAAACAGGTAGTGCTGAAGAAAAGAACGCGTTCGATGTGATCCTGAAAGCACCCGGTGGAGCAAAACTCCAGATCGTAAAACTTGTTAAGGAATTAACGGGACTTGGACTCAAAGAGGCCAAGGGAGTTGTTGATTCCGCACCTGCCCCCATCAAGGAGGGCATTCCCAAAGATGAAGCTGAAGCATTGCAAAAGCAATTAGAAGAAGCAGGAGCAGAAGTTGAGCTTAAATAGCGCCTTCTGCACATTCATACAATTTGGTTTGGAATCCCTGTACGGGTATTCCAAGCCTTTTGTTATATTCAGTAATAGTATGTTAAGTTCTTTTAAATAGTTAATGATGGCCATTAAAAAACCGGAAGAAAGAATTAATTTCTCTGCTGCAAAAAACCAGCTTCAATACCCTGACTTTCTGGAAGTTCAGTTGAAATCATTCAGAGCATTTTTTCAAATGGAGTCTACCTCTGAGGACAGAAAAACCGAAGGATTATACAAGGTGTTTTCTGATAATTATCCCATAACCGATACACGAAATAATTTCATTCTGGAATTTCTGGATTACCAGGTTGATCCTCCAAGGTATTCTATTGATGAGTGTATTGAGCGTGGACTGACCTACAGTGTTCCACTCAAGGCCAAACTTAAGCTTTACTGTACAGACCCGGAGCATGAAGATTTTGATACCGTCATCCAGAACGTGTATCTCGGAACCATACCTTATATGACAGAAAGGGGATTGTTTATCATTAACGGTGCAGAACGGGTGGTTGTTTCCCAGCTTCACCGTTCACCCGGTGTGTTTTTCGGACAGAGCCTCCATGCCAATGGCACCAAATTGTATTCCGCCAGGATTATTCCTTTCAAGGGTTCCTGGATCGAATTTGCAACGGATATCAACAATGTCATGTATGCATACATCGACCGGAAAAAGAAACTGCCCGTAACCACCCTGCTCAGGGCAATCGGCTACGAAAGCGATAAAGACATCCTGGACATCTTTGGTCTTGCCGATGAACTGAAAGTTTCCAAAACGGGACTAAAAAAAGTGGTTGGCCGGAAGCTTGCCGCGAGGGTCCTGAAATCCTGGGTCGAGGACTTCGTGGATGAGGATACCGGTGAAGTGGTCTCAATCGAACGGAATGAAGTGATTATCGACCGGGAAACCGTTCTCGTGAATGATCATATCGATGCGATCGTTGATTCCGGATCCAAAACAATACTATTGCATAAAGAGTCGCAGAGCCAGACGGATTTTTCAATTATTTACAATACCCTTCAAAAAGATCCCTGTAACTCTGAAGATGAGGCTGTGCTTCATATTTACCGTCAACTGAGAAATTCAGAACCACCCGATGAGGCTACCGCCAGGGATGTGATCGACAAACTGTTCTTCTCTGATAAGCGTTATGATCTCGGGAAAGTGGGCCGTTACAGGATCAACAAGAAACTGGGACTTTCAACCGAGATGGATGTGAAGGTCCTGACCAAGGAAGACATTATTGAAATCATCAAGTACCTGATCGAACTGATCAACTCCAAAACCGATGTGGACGATATCGACCACCTCAGCAACCGGCGTGTGAGAACTGTCGGGGAACAGCTCTCTAACCAGTTCAGCATTGGCCTTTCACGTATGGCCCGGACCATCAGGGAAAGAATGAATGTGCGCGACAACGAGGTGTTTACACCCATTGATCTGATTAATTCCAAGACCCTGTCTTCTGTGATCAATTCATTTTTCGGGACCAACCAGTTGTCTCAGTTTATGGACCAGACGAATCCCCTGGCCGAGATGACCCATAAGCGCCGCATGTCTGCACTGGGTCCGGGCGGACTTTCAAGAGAACGTGCCGGTTTTGAGGTAAGGGATGTTCACTATACCCATTACGGGAGACTGTGTCCCATTGAAACTCCTGAAGGTCCCAATATCGGGTTGATCTCATCACTCTGCGTGTATGCCAAGATCAATGAGCTTGGATTTATTGAGACCCCTTACCGTAAAGTATCCGGGGGGCAGGTAGACCTTAGCAATGACGGGATACTGTTCCTGAGTGCGGAAGAGGAAGAGTCCAGGGTCATTGCCCAGGCAAACGCACCGATCCAGGATGATGGTAATTTTGTAAACCCCAGGGTCAAAGCGCGTTACGATGCAGATTATCCACTGGCCGAAGCCGGCACGGTGGAACTAATGGATGTGGCTCCCAACCAGATCGCCTCCATTGCAGCTTCCCTGATCCCCTTCCTGGAACACGATGATGCCAACCGGGCCCTGATGGGTTCCAATATGATGCGTCAGGCTGTTCCACTGGTACGCCCGGAAGCTCCGATAGTGGGTACCGGCATTGAACCGCTTGTGGCGAAAGATTCCCGCCTGCTGGTGATCGCCGAAGGAGACGGGGTTGTGGAATTTGTCGATTCCAATGAGATCGTCATCCGTTACAGCCGCAACGAGGAGCAGAAGTTTGTAAGCTTCGATGATGATGTTAAGAGATACAAGCTTTCCAAGTACAGAAAGACGAATCAGAATACCTGTGTGAACCTGACGCCTATCGTCAGGAAGGGACAGAAGGTAAAATCCGGACAGATACTGACTCAGGGATATGCCAGTGAAAACGGAGAACTGGCCCTGGGCCGGAACCTGAAGGTGGCCTTTATGCCCTGGAAAGGATACAACTTCGAGGATGCGATCGTGATCTCTGACAGTGTGGTGCGTAATGATGTTTTTACTTCCATCCATATAGAAGAGTACCTGCTGGAGGTTCGGGATACAAAACGGGGACTGGAAGAGCTGACTTCAGACATCCCAAACGTAAGTGAAGAAGCCACACGGAACCTGGATGAGAACGGGCTTATACGCATCGGTGCTCATGTTGAACCGGGAGATATCCTGATCGGTAAGATCACACCGAAAGGAGAATCGGATCCTTCTCCGGAAGAGAAACTCCTGCGTGCAATCTTTGGCGATAAGGCAGGAGATGTCAAGGACGCATCCCTGAAGGCGCCCCCATCCCTTGAAGGGGTTGTGATCAACAAGAAACTGTTTTCCCGCTCGATGAGAGACAGGAAATTCAAGCAGGCTTCCAAGCCTCTCCTGGACAAGATCGAAGAGGAATACAACAGAAAGATCGATGAACTGAAGGGAAGGATGATCGAAAAACTCTTTTCTCTTGTGAATGGCAAGACCTCACAGGGCGTCAGGGACTATCTGAATGCCGATGTGGTTCCGAAGGGAACCAAGTTTACTCAGAAGATCCTTCAGGAGATCGATTTCCTGGATGTCAACCCGGGTAAGTGGACCACCGATAAGAAGAAGAACGATACGATCCGAACCCTTATACACAATTATACCATCAAATATAAGGAGATCGAAGGATTCTATAAGCGGAAGAAATACAATATTACAATTGGAGACGAGTTGCCCACGGGCATCATCCAGATGGCCAAGGTTTATGTAGCTATGAAGCGTAAAGTGAAGGTTGGTGACAAGATGGCCGGAAGACATGGAAACAAAGGGATCGTAGCCAAGATCGTCAGGCAGGAAGATATGCCATTCCTTGAGGACGGCACACCTGTTGACGTTGTTCTGAACCCGCTGGGTGTTCCCTCGAGGATGAACCTGGGACAGATCTATGAGACTGTACTCGGATGGGCCGGACAAAAGCTGGGTATTAAATTTTCCACACCGATTTTTGACGGTGCAAAAATTGACCAGATCAACAGCTATACGGAAGAAGCCGGAGTTCCCCAGTACGGAAAAACCTATCTCTATGACGGCGGCACCGGGGAACGTTTTGACCAACCTGCCACGGTGGGTGTGATCTATATGCTGAAGCTCGGGCACATGGTCGATGACAAGATGCATGCACGTTCTATCGGTCCCTATTCCCTGATCACCCAGCAACCCCTGGGAGGGAAGGCACAGTTCGGTGGACAGCGCTTTGGGGAAATGGAAGTATGGGCCCTGGAAGCATTCGGAGCCGCCAATATCCTCCAGGAACTCCTGACCGTCAAATCGGATGATGTCATCGGTAGGGCCAAGGCTTATGAAGCCATTGTTAAGGGTGAACCCATGCCCATGGCGGGTATACCGGAATCCCTGAATGTTCTGTTGCACGAGTTGAGAGGACTCGGTTTAAGTGTTAACCTGTTATAATAATAAATCCATTATCATATGTCCCTTACAAGAGATACTAAGGTTAGAATTGAATTTACAAAAGTTGCCATCGGACTGGCGTCACCGGAGGAGATACTGGAACGCTCCAGCGGTGAGGTGCTGAAGCCCGAAACTATTAACTACCGGACATACAAACCCGAACGTGACGGCCTGTTCTGTGAACGGATTTTTGGTCCCGTAAAGGACTACGAATGCCACTGTGGAAAATACAAGCGGATTCGCTATAAAGGCATCGTTTGTGACCGTTGTGGTGTTGAAGTCACCGAGAAAAAGGTTAGGCGTGAACGCATGGGCCATATTTCCCTGGTTGTTCCGGTAGCCCATATCTGGTATTTCAAGTCGCTGCCGAACAAGATCGGGTACCTGCTCGGACTGCCGACTAAAAAGCTTGATTCCATTATTTACTATGAAAGGTATGTGGTGATCAATCCAGGTGTGAAACAGGCAGACGGGATCAACTACCTTGACTTTCTTACCGAGGAGGAATATGTTGACATCCTTGAAAGCCTTCCAAAAGAGAACGAGTTCCTGGATGATGATCATCCGGATAAGTTCATTGCCGACATGGGTGCCGAAGCCCTTTACGCCTTGCTCGGACGACTGGACCTGGATGGTTTATCCTATTCACTTCGCCACAAGGCCAGTTCGGAAACTTCACAGCAACGTAAGAACGAAGCCCTGAAAAGGCTTCAGGTAGTGGAGGCATTCCGGGCATCCATGGGGGTAAACAAACCCGAATGGATGATCGTAAAGGTCGTGCCCGTGATCCCGCCTGAACTCAGACCCCTGGTTCCGCTTGATGGAGGGAGGTTTGCCACATCCGACCTGAATGACCTGTACCGCAGGGTCATCATACGGAACAACCGCCTGAAAAGACTGATAGAGATCAAGGCGCCGGAAGTGATTCTCCGTAATGAAAAAAGGATGCTGCAGGAAGCCGTTGATTCCCTGTTCGATAACTCACGCAAGGCCAACGCAGTCAAAACCGAGGCAAACCGTCCCCTTAAATCCCTCATCGACAGCCTGAAAGGAAAGCAGGGAAGGTTCCGTCAGAACCTTCTTGGTAAAAGGGTGGATTATTCTGCCCGTTCGGTGATCGTAGTGGGACCTGAACTTAAATTGCATGAATGCGGGCTGCCAAAGGAGATGGCAGCCGAATTGTATAAGCCGTTTATCATTCGTAAACTGATCGAACGGGGGATCGTCAAGACCGTGAAATCAGCCAAGAAGATCGTTGACCGGAAAGACCCGGTTGTCTGGGATATCCTGGAGAACGTACTGAGGGGACATCCGGTGCTGCTTAACCGTGCTCCGACCCTGCACCGCCTGGGGATCCAGGCATTTCAGCCGAAACTTATCGAAGGGAAAGCCATTCAGCTGCACCCTCTTGTTTGTACGGCGTTTAACGCGGACTTTGACGGTGACCAGATGGCGGTTCACCTGCCACTTGGAAATGCGGCCGTAATTGAAGCGCAGATGCTCATGCTGGCATCTCATAATATTCTGAACCCGGCAAACGGCGCTCCCATTTCGGTGCCCTCGCAGGACATGGTTCTCGGACTTTATTATATTACCAAGGCCAGGAAGGATACTAAGGAGCATCCGGTAAAAGGCTCTGGCCTGGTGTTTTACTCTCCCGAAGAGGTAAAGATTGCCTATAATGAGAGGATGGTCGATCTTCATGCCATTATCAAGGTTAAAATACCCAACGGGAAAGACGATGGAGCCCGGGAGGAACTAATCGAGACAACCGTCGGACGGGTACTTTTCAACGAGTTTATACCTGAAGGTGTCGGTTTTATCAATGAACTCCTTACCAAGAAATCTCTGCGAGATATCATTGGCGACGTCCTGAAACGGACAGGTACCGCAGCCACCGCAATGTTCCTTGATGACATTAAGGACCTCGGATATGAGATGGCGTTTAAAGGCGGACTCTCCTTTAACCTGGATGATGTGATCGTTCCCAGGGAGAAGACAGACTATGTTGATGAAGGGTATAAACAGGTTGACGAAGTGGTGAACAATTACAACATGGGTTTCATCACCAATAACGAGCGTTATAACCAGATTATCGATATCTGGACACATGCCAATGCACGGCTGACCCAGACCCTGCTAAAACGGCTCAGTTCCGATAACCAGGGATTCAACCCTGTTTATATGATGCTTGATTCCGGGGCTCGTGGTTCAAAAGAACAGATCCGGCAGCTTTCAGGTATGAGGGGACTGATGGCAAAGCCACAGAAATCCGGTTCCACAGGGTCCGAGATTATCGAAAACCCGATCCTTTCAAACTTTAAGGAAGGATTGTCGGTTCTTGAATACTTTATCTCGACTCACGGTGCCCGCAAAGGTCTGGCCGATACGGCTCTGAAAACTGCAGATGCCGGTTACCTTACAAGAAGGCTGGTTGATGTTTCGCAGGATGTTATCATTTCGGCACACGACTGCGGAACCCTTCGGGGCATTGTGGCCACCGCCATTAAGAATAATGAAGAGACCGTAGAATCCCTTTATGAAAGGATACTGGGCAGGTCTACCGTACATGATGTCTATCATCCCCTGACAGGAGACCTGATCATCGGTGCCGGTGAAGAGATCACGGAAGCGATTGCCCGCCAGATCGATGAATCCCCCCTGGAGCAGATAGAGATACGCTCGGTTCTTACCTGTGAATCCAAGAAGGGTGTTTGTGCCAAGTGTTACGGCCGTAACCTGGCTACCGGAAAGATGGTCCAGAATGGTGAAGCAGTAGGGGTGATCGCGGCACAGAGTATCGGGGAACCGGGTACACAGCTGACCCTGAGGACCTTCCACGTTGGCGGTACGGCTTCAAACATCACATCGGAATCCAGTATCCTCTCGAAGTACGACGGGATCGTGGAGATCGAGGAGCTGCGATGCGTCCAACACAAGGAAGACGATGGAAGCAAGACGGATATCGTAATTGGCCGCCTGGCAGAGATGAGGATCATCGATAAGAATACCAGGATTACACTGACCACCCATCCCATCACATACGGCTCGAGGTTGTATGTAAAGGATGGCACAGAAGTGAAGAGGGGAGACCTGATTTGTGAATGGGACCCGTATAATGCCGTGATCATTTCGGAAGGTACCGGAAAGATTGTATTTGAATCGGTAATCGAAGGGGTTACCTTCCGGGAGGAATCCGATGAGCAGACAGGATACCGTGAAAAAGTGATCATCGAAACCCGGGATAAGACCAAAAACCCGGGAATCAAGATCATGTCACCCAAGAAAGATGTACTGAAATCATACAACCTCCCGGTAGGTGCACACATCATGGTGAGCGAGGGAGACTCGGTACAGACCGGGAATATCCTGGTGAAGATTCCGCGTGCCATTGGTAAATCGGGTGATATTACAGGTGGCCTTCCACGTGTGACCGAATTGTTCGAGGCAAGGAACCCATCCAATCCGGCAGTTGTTTCTGAAATTGACGGTGAGGTAAGCTTTGGCAAGATCAAGCGGGGTAACCGCGAGATCATCATAAAATCCAAAGCTGCCGAGGTTATGAAATACCTGGTACCGCTTTCCAAACAGATCCTTGTGCAGGAGAATGACTATGTGAAGGCAGGTATACCGCTGTCAGACGGGGCCATCACACCTGCCGATATTCTGGCCATCAAAGGCCCCACAAAAGTCCAGGAATACATCGTAAACGAGGTTCAGGAAGTATACCGGATGCAGGGTGTGAAGATCAACGACAAGCATTTCGAGGTCATCGTAAGGCAGATGATGCGTAAGGTGGAAATTGTAGATCCGGGCGATACTAAGTTCCTGGAGAAACAAGTAGTTGACAAGTGGGCATTTATGAATGAGAATGACTGGATCTTCGGAAAGAAAGTGGTGGATGATTCGGGCGATTCACAGACACTGAAATCGGGACAGATCATTGCGGCCAGGAAGCTGAGGGATGATAATTCCGTTCTGAAGCGGAAGGATTTGAAGCAGATAGAAGCCCGTGAATCGATACCTGCCACGTCTAACCAGATCCTCCAGGGAATTACCAAGGCTGCCCTGCAGACCAAGAGCTTCATCTCGGCTGCTTCCTTCCAGGAGACCACCAAGGTGCTGAATGAGGCTGCTATCCATGGCAAGGTAGATGGACTGGAAGGTCTGAAAGAGAACGTGATCGTCGGGCATCTCATTCCTGCCGGTACGGGAATAAGGGACTACGATAGGCTGGTTGTCGGATCACGTGAAGAATACGATGCATTGATGGCAGCCCAGAAGAGCGGTGCAAATTCCGAAGAAGTTATCAAGGAAGACCAATCCATAGATTCATAAACATGGAAGACTCAAAGAAAGAACAGAAGCAGAAGCAGAATCAGATTAACATTGAGCTGAAGGAAGATATTGCGCAGGGTACTTATTCAAATCTTGCCGTGATTACCCACTCCAGTTCCGAGTTTGTAATTGACTTTATCCGGGTCATGCCCGGGATCCCGAAAGCGGATGTAAAGAGCAGGGTTATCCTTACCCCGGAACATGCCAAAAGGCTGATGTTGGCACTTCAGGATAATATGGCAAAATTTGAGAAGGTCCATGGTCCGGTCAAAAAGCTTGAGGGATCCGGCACACCCCTGGTTCCGATGAATTTCGGTGGACCGACAGCACAAGCATAAGCATAAGCATATAATCATGAACATACTTGTATGTATTAGCAATGTTCCCGATACCACAACAAAGATCCGGTTCGTAAATGAAGATACCGCCTTTGATGCCAACGGGGTACAATGGATTATCAATCCATGGGATGAACTGGCCCTGACCAGGGCCATGGAGTTGAAGGAGGATCCTTCGAATCCCATTGAAAAAGTCAGCGTATTGACCGTAGGACCTGCAGCTTGCGAGCCGACTCTGAGAAAAGCCCTTGCCATTGGCGCTGACGATGCCATCCGCATAGACGCAGAAGCCGGAGATGCCTATTTTGTCGCCTCCCAGATTGCAGAAGTGGTAAGGAAAGGTGATTTCAGCATTATCCTCAACGGGATTGAGTCAAGTGATTATAATGGTTCTGCTGTTGGTGGCATGCTGTCTGAATTACTTGATATGCCGTCCGTCTCGGCAATCTCCTCCCTCAGGATGGAAAACGCTGTGGTAATGATAAGCCGGGATATTGATGGGGGAAGGGAAGAGTTAAGCGTGCCATTGCCCTTTGTCGGGATCGTACAGAAAGGGATTGCACAGGAACCCAGGATTGCTGCTATGAGGGGCATTATGATGGCCCGCAAAAAGCCGCTCCAGGTAGTTCCTGCCACAGATGTGGCCCCGCTGACTGAGACAGCTGAATTTTCGCTGCCAACACCCAGGGAACCCTGCAGAATATTCGATGCAGAGAATATTAAAGAACTTGTCAATCTGCTCCAGAACGAGGCAAAGGTCATTTGAACATCCAGGAACAGTAACAAAGAAAAAACGATATGTCAGTATTAGTTTATACAGAGAACTGGGATGGAAAATTCAAGAAACTATCCTATGAGCTGATCTCTTATGCTTCCAGGATTGGAGAAATGCTTGGAGGTTCCGTGACGGCCCTTTCCATCGGCAAGGTTGGAGATGATGAACTCAGTAAGCTGGGGAATTATGGTGCTTCGAGGGTCCTTTCTACAGGGGGGGGCGGGACACTTGATAACCAGTTGTTCACAGACATTATTACTGCAGCAGTTCAAAAGACGGAGGCAAAAGTCATAATATTCTCTAATAACAATACGGGTAAAGCCCTGGCATCAAGGCTTTCGGTCAGGCTGAAGGCAGGCATGGCATCGGGTGTAACGGCAGTACCGGAGTCAACCGATCCTTTCCTGGTTGAAAAGAAAGTGTTCAGCGGGAAGGCCTTCGCGAAGGTAAAGGTCCTCACCGACACTGTGATACTGACCCTTGCACAGAATGCATTCGGGATCATCGAAACCGGTGGTACTGCTTCGCTTGAAGCTTTCGACCCGGGAACGGACCCCTCGCATGCAAAAACAATCATCAGGGATGTACAGAAGCAAACCGGCAAGATACTGCTCACCGATGCAGAGGTTGTGGTTTCCGGTGGCAGGGGCATGAAATCAGGAGATAACTGGCAGCCGCTTGAGGAACTGGCGGAAATACTTGGTGGCGCTCTTGCCTGTTCAAGGCCTGTCTCGGATGAGGGCTGGCGTTCACATGATGAGCATACAGGGCAGACGGGAAAGATCATTGCGCCCGACTTATACATGGCATTTGGCATCTCGGGAGCCATACAGCACCTGGCCGGGGTCAGTTCTTCAAAGTTTATAGTAGCGGTCAATTCGGACAAAGATGCACCCATTTTTGAAGCTGCTGACTACGGTATAGTTGGGGATGCCCTGAAGGTGCTACCCGAATTAATCAGTGAGATCAAAGCAGCAAAAGCCCAATAACAGTACCGTTGAAACAATACATTTTCATTTTTGCTCTCTTAATAACCTTTCTGGCATTTGGTTATACCACCCTGCGCTTTATCAGGTTCTTTAAACTGACCCGGCCCGCATTCCCTGTCCGGAATATCGGACGCCGTCTGGGCATCATGCTCGAAGTTGCATTCGGGCAGACAAAAATATTCCGCAGACCTGTTTTGGGTCTCTTGCACGCCCTGGTTTTCTGGGGTTTTTGCGTGATCCTTATCGGTAGCATCGAAATGATGATCGACGGCATTTCCGGGAAAGAGAAGGTCCTGTCCTTCCTGGGGGTCTTTTATGATATCATCATGGCATCAGGCGACGTATTTGCCCTGGCCATCGCCCTGGCAATCCTCGTATTTCTGAGCCGCAGGTTGTTCTTCAATGTTAAGCGTTTCTCGGGCATTGAAATGAAGCATATTTCCCATATTGATGCTAATATCGCACTTACAATGATCCTCCTGCTGATGGTGTCTCTCCTGGGAATGAATATTTTCCATATCAAATCCACCCTGCAGGCCGGCCACGCAGTTAATGGATACTACCCGGTCAGCCAGGTGCTGGCTTCATGGTTTTCCACCAATGCCCTTCAGAATGTAGTGCTGTACGAAGTTTGCTGGTGGACGCATATCCTTCTGATTTTCATTTTTGCCAATTACCTTCCCTACTCAAAGCATTTTCATGTATTCATGTCGGTCCCCAATGTATTTCTCAGCCGTCTGGAACCGCTGGGTAAAATGGGAACCATGGATAATATCACCAAAGAGGTAAGGATCATGATGGATCCCGGGCAGGCATTCGCTACACCGCCCGAAGGAGAGGATGAAGAGATC
>JAUVKJ010000302.1 GCA_030592145.1 Bacteroides sp. | reverse complement strand
CATTTCCCCTTTTGAACCGGTCGAGTTCCTCGAGAACAACGATGGGGATAACGATATCATTCTCTTCAAAATTATAGATACATTTGTAATCATGCAGTAGCACATTCGTATCCACAACAAACGTTTTTCTGGCTTTTGTGGGCATCGAGGGCGTTTTAGAGGTAAAATCGTTTAAAATTAGGAATAAAAAACTTGATAAATTGTTGGCAAGCTGTTTATAACCTGTTAAATATATAAAAATGAGTGAATCCAAGAATCCCGTAATTGACGCCATATTAAAGAGAAGGAGCATAAGGCGTTACCGGGGGGAGCCTGTTGATAAATCCAAAATCAATGAATTGTTAACAGCCGGCATGTATGCCCCTTCTGCAAGAAATCAGCAACCCTGGCATTTCCTGGTGATCGAGGACCGTGAACTGCTTAAAAGGATCATGGAGGTGCATCCCTATGCTTCCATGCTGTCGGGTGCAGCCCTTGCCATCCTGGTCCTCGGTGATGAAACACTTGAGATCACCAGGGGATACTGGCCGGTAGATTGTGCCGCCGCCACCCAGAACATATTGCTTGCGGCACATGCCCTGGGTCTGGGGGCGGTCTGGCTGGGTGTTTATCCGCGGGAAGAGCGGCAGAAGGCGATCCGGGAGATCTTCGTACTCCCCTCGCATATCCATCCTTTTTCCCTTGTTTCGGTCGGCTATCCGGCTGAAGATAAGCCGGTTCCGGTGCGGTTTAAAGAAGACCGGATCAGGTGGAATAAGTGGTAATCCCCTGAGCCCCGGCATGAACTACCAAGAGGCCATATCCTTCCTGTTCTCCAGCCTGCCCATGTACCAGAGGGTGGGGAAGGCGGCCTATAAATCGAACCTGAATAATACCCTGGCGCTGGATGACTATTTCGGGCATCCTCATCGTTCATTTAAAAGCATACATGTAGCCGGGACAAATGGAAAAGGATCTGTTGCACATATGCTGGCGGCGGTCCTGCAGACGGCCGGTTACAGGACGGGATTGTATACTTCCCCCCACCTGAAGGATTTCCGTGAAAGAATTCGGGTAAACGGGGAGATGATTCCCGAAGACAGAGTCACCTGTTTTGTAAACGATCACAGGGAGATCATTGAGAAGATCCATCCTTCCTTTTTTGAAATGACGGTCGCCATGGCATTTGATCATTTTGCCAGGGAAAAGGTCGATATCGCCGTGGTGGAGGTAGGCATGGGTGGACGCCTGGATTCAACCAACATCATTCAGCCTCTGCTTTCTGTGATCACCAATATTGGAATGGACCACAGCCAGTTCCTGGGCGACACCCTTTATAAGATCGCCAGGGAAAAGGCGGGCATTATGAAACCCGGTATACCTGTGGTCGTGGGACAGAAACAAAAGGAGGTCAGCATTGTCTTTGAAAAGCGTGCAATGGAGTTGTATTGCCCGCTTTATTTTGCTGACCATGAATGCAGTGTTGAATATTCTTTGCAGAGTGCCGGGGGCAAACAAGGCCTGCATATATACAGGGAAGGAAAACCCTGGCCGGGAGCTCTTGAGCTTGATCTTTTGGGACTTTACCAGCAAAAAAATATTCTCACCGTCTTAAAAGCACTGGAGGTGGCAGGGGAGAAGGGGATTTCCGTTTCCGGAGAACAGCTTCGCGACGGACTTGCGAATACTTGCAAACTGACGGGATTGAAAGGACGTTGGGAGATCATCGGCCATAACCCGCTAATTATCTGCGATACCGCCCACAATCCCGACGGCATGCGGGAAGTGGTAAGCCAACTCCGACAGATGCCCTGGAAAAACCTCAACATTATTCTCGGGATGGTCGATGATAAGGATCCCGGGAAGCTCCTGGCTCAGTTGCCCCGCGAAGCCATGTATTATTTCACCCAGGCCTCTGTTCCCAGGGCCATGGACCGGGAAAAACTTGCCAGGCATGCCCTGAAATACGGGCTGTACGGACAGGTCTGCCCCTCTCCTGCGAGAGCCCTGGAAATAGCCAGGTCCACCGCTGTTACAGAGGATCTGATATTCATCGGAGGAAGTACATTTGTCGTCTCGGAAGTGATCTGGTAATCCGGTTCATCCCCGATCATCCCGATATTTCATATATTTAACCAACCATAAACCTGATCCTATGAGATACACTGCATTTTTATTCCTGATTTTATTAGTTGCCTGCAAGCCCGGTGTTAAAACCCAGGAAGAAGAAAACTGGATTCCGCTTTTCAACGGTACGGACCTTGAGGGCTGGGATATAAAGTTTGCCAAACACCCGCTGAATGAGAATTTCAATAACACTTTCCGTGTTGAGGACGGCAAACTGGTGGTCCGTTATGATGAATGGGACAGCATGGACGAGGAGTTCGGCCATATCTTCTACAGGAAGCCCTTTTCCTATTACAAATTACGGATAGAGTACCGGATTGTCGGTGATCAGGCAACAGGCGGACCCGCCTGGGCCTTTAAGAACAGCGGGGTGATGTTCCATTCACAGTCCGCCGTTAGCATGCTGCCCGACCAGAGGTTCCCGGTAAGCATCGAGGCCCAGTTCCTGGGCGGTGATTCCGTCGGTGACCGCCCGACTGCAAATCTATGCACGCCAGGCACCCATGTGGTGCTGGATGGGAAATTGCATACACCGCACTGTATAAGTTCCTCTTCAAAAACCTACCGGGGAGAGGAATGGGTCAACGTGGAACTGGTGGTACTGGGCCATGAGATCATCCATCATATTGTTGACGGGGATACCGTGCTGACCTACAGCAAACCCCAGATTGGCGGGGATTTGCCGGAGGGTTTTCCCCTGATTGAGGGCACCTTGCTTGAATCCGGCTACATCGCCCTGCAGGCCGAAAGCCACCCCTTTGAGTTCCGGAAAGTGGAAATCCTGGACCTCAGCGACCAATATGAATGACCCTTATGAGTTCAGGGATTTTTGTGTATATTTGCACCCGCTTAAGGGTTATGCCCGGGCAACACAAGGGCGATTAGCTCAGCTGGTTCAGAGCACCTGCCTTACAAGCAGGGGGTCACTGGTTCGAATCCAGTATCGCCCACAATGCAAAT
>JAUVKJ010000195.1 GCA_030592145.1 Bacteroides sp. | reverse complement strand
GTAATATTCACTTCCGAATACGATCACCGCTATGATTACGAAGCCTTTACCGGGAAGCACCGGGATCCGATGGCGGGGGACTGGGGTTATATTGAGGGCAGCGATTTTGATCTCAGGGACTGCGTATTCAAATACGGCGGTGTATATGCAAATCCCCAAACCGGAGTGGTCTCCGCGGATTCATCAGCAGTTGTACGGATCAGGGCAGGCGTAACCGGCTCCTCAAAATTCTCAGGCTGCCTCTTCAACAGCCTTTACCGGCATGGAGTCATGGTGCTTTTTGAACCTGTCGTGGACCACCCGGTCATTATTGACTCGTCTTCCTTCCTGCTTTCAAAGAATAATTACGGTATAAAAACGCTGCAATCCGGGGGAACCGGCGACTGGTCTGTCAATGCCCGGAACAACTACTGGTATGGCAGGCTGGGGCCCTTTAATCCCGACTCCAATGCAGTGGGAAACGGATGCAGGGTCGATCATAAAATAGACTTCAGGCCCTTTCTGGGATCATCCGACGATGAACTGGAACTGGTAAGTTCGGTCGTTCGGGGTACCGCGAAGAACCTTGATGGAGAGATCCTGCCGGATGCCCTTATCAGGCTTACAGGGAAAAAAGAGAAAACCGTTTACAGCAAGGATGACGGATCTTACTATATCTCTAATGTCCTTCCGGGATATGGCTATAAGATGCACTCATTTGCCGCACGCCACAGAGACACGATTTATGAAAACATCGAGGTATTGAGAGATACCACTCATATTGTAGATGTTTTCCTGAGGGCACGGACCATTGATTACCTGGTGGATACGATTACATTCAAAGTCAATCCGGATGTTTCAGAGGTGCAGGTGGGAGGAACCTGTTACCGGTACTACAAGGTGATTGACAGGATAACACACGATCCTGTTTACGCGGTGGAAGTTTTTGTTGAGGGACTTGTAGATACGTTCTATACAAACTATAAGGGAATTGTTACCATCCCGGTTTCATGGGATAAGATCGGGCAATATCAATCAGGTAAGAATTTCTACATAAAGAAAATAGGCATTGAAACACTTGAGTATCCCCCTGAACTACGAATGCATTTCAGGGTTGAAGTCCAGCCAAGGGAATACACAAAAATGTGGGGCGGGAAATTATGGCTGAAGGAGGGGATCTCCATTGTAGAGTTTAAGCAGGAGGCCGGAGCGGATATAGGACTGGCTGTAGAAGATAACGGATCGGGAGAGGAAGCGGTAAACCTGCTGCTGGGGAGAGGATTTAAGGCAGGTGCCGGGATCAATCTCGGGGTCGCTGCGAAAGCTACCCTTGGTCCCATTGAAGCAGGAGCAGAAGCTGAGATCGGGGTAAACCTGAATGCCTATATGCAGGATCAGTTTATATTTGATTATGACAACATCAGCGGAAGGATGGCCCTTGCCAAATTCCTGGTGCTGGCGGGTTCCGCATTCCAGCATCTTGATTCCCCGCTGCACCGTTACCTGGGAGTGGCGCTTCTGGACGATAATCCTTATGTCGCAACAGCTTCCTTTTCCAACAGCGTGGGTTTGAATTTAAATGGTTACGGAAGTGCGGAAGCGGGCATTGGCATAAACCTGAAAGACAGCGACGGAAAGGAATCCCCGATAGGGGCTGAATTGAAAGGAAGCGCTGAAACGGAAGGTAATCTTGATTTCCTGTTTACCAGTTATACCCACTCGAACCAACTGGATTTTGAACTCTCCTATACAGCCGAAATCGGTCTGGGCGTATCGGCCGGAGTAGGGTTTGATATCGCGAAACTATTCGGCGGGGGTGATGAAAAGGATAAAGATGACAAGACCAAGAGCGGTGACAACAAGAAAGATGATGACGGTTTTGAGATAGAGATCCCGGATCTCCTTTCGGCAGGAGCTGATGCAGGTATTAAGTACGGGGCGTCTATCAGTACTAGCAGGAGCATACCCGAACCCTACACAAGCCTTGGATTTATGTATGGATATAAATATTCGGCCGGTGTTGAAGCTTTTTCACTGTTCGGCGCGGGTGTGGGTGAAGACAAGGAATTTCGCTTCACCTTTGATTTTCATGACAGTTATCTGAAAAATATCGTGGAAGAGAAAGTGCAGCTTGCGCAGGATATTGCCAATGCCGACATGAGCAATCTGAGCCTGGACGTCTCCTCCCTGTCGGGTGCGAATATATTTCAAAGTCCCTTTGCAACCTTCGCGGCCGAGCAGACAAAGAATGCCTTCTCCTTCCCCGCAGTACCCTATAATCACACGGTTACCGACCTGCTGGATGAGGGTGAGTTTGCCCTCGAGATTTCGTTTGGACTGGGACCAGTAAAATGCAAGTTTGGCGCCGGGATTGAATATACCGAAGCAAACGATTACCTGTGGAAGTCGGGGGTGTTCTATAACTGGGGACTTTACCCCCTTCAAACCTATGATTACATAGAGGATAACGATGCTCTGGATGTCGGACCCATCCTTCAGGATATCCTGTTTAAGTCGGGTGAATACCTGTGGGAACAGATCAAAGAACAACTGATCCCTCCCATTTTTAAGAAGATACCCTTCTGGCCCTTCAACAAGCTGAAGAGCACAGCTCCATTCATCATTCCGGTCGGGCCTGACAGCAGGACTTCCGTACTGGTGGTGGATACGCTGTCCACACAAGACAGCCTCTTTGTTTATTACTGGGATTGGTACGGTACAGAGGGACTGTCAAAGAAGAAGTCAGGCCTGCCCACCGCTGACCTTGCCATACTTGAACATGTTAAATCCATGGCAACCGATCTTCATAAGCTGGATTACGGTATCGGTGGATTTTACCAGTTTGAGCCCAATGGCCGTGTGATAGCCGATTCGGCAGTCCTTACCATCAATTATTATGATGAGGAACTTCTGGTCATGTTACCCGACAGCAGTGAATATACAATTGATGAGATGAACCTGCGCATGTACGCGGAGGATAAATACAACAACAGGTGGGTCTATATCGGCGGACAGGCAGATACATTGAACAACACGGTCACTGCCCGGATCGATTCACTGGGCACATTTACACTGGCACCTTTCATCCCCGATGGAGAGATTATCCTCACAGCCAGTGCGGATACCATTTTTGTTGAAATATCAAACAGCATCAGTGTATCAAGTAGCACCATCTATTACAATATAGGTGAAGTTGTTGCAGATGGGGAGGAATTCACCATAGAGGTTTCTAAAGGAAATATCAATACAGCCGATTCCAATCCTGAAATTGAGGGTATACAGGTCATATCTTCCGGAGGAGTGATCTCATTTGAATATGAATCTGACAGTATCTCCGGAATAGCTTACCTGAAAGCCACCAGCAGGATGGGCGGTGCTGCGGGACTGACAAGTGTCATCATCCATGAGGAGAATCCACCGGAGGCCCCCGTGATAACATCAGTTTCCCTTGACAATTACAGCGTAGATCTGGCCTGGAACCCCTCTCCCGACATTGATGTTGCCTGCTACATGGTCTATTTCGGTACCGTGAGCGGTTCGCCCTATGAAGGAACTGCATCGGTGTTTGGCGAACCCTCACCGGTAAAGGTGGGTACGGCCACTTCTGCCAGACTGGACGGCTTGTATAAAGATTCCACATACTATTTTGCACTGAGAGCCTTTGACAGGAGCGGGAATGCATCTGACTACTCCGGCGAGTGGATGCTGGATACCCGTTTCAACCACCGTCCTGTCCTGTACGAGCGGGTATTCAGGGTTAAACCGGAATTATCCCCGGGATCGGTGGTCGATACACTCTGGGCCTATGATGAGGACCGCAACCAGGAGCTGAGATTCTACCTGGCTGCCAGTAATACCTGTTCATCATTCTCGGTAGATTCAATTAGCGGTGAGATCATTCTGCTGGATGCATGGCCTCTCGGCGAGATAGACAGAGGCAATGATACCTGCCGCTTACAGGTTGGCGTTCGTGATAATGGTCATATCTCCCTGTCAGACAGTACAGTGATCCTGATCGTAAGGCAAAGTTTGGTTGGCATGCGCAGGGCGCCCCTCCCCCATGAGCTGAAGTTTACGATGTATCCCAATCCGGCCATGGACGAACTTAATATTGAACTATCCGGGGCGGTTGAGACAGGGGATTTGTCACTTACAATAATCAACCTACATGGACAAACTGTATGGAGAGCAGGCCACAAAGGAGGAACCGGTACCGGTACCGCCGGTACCGCAGGCACCGGAATGATTTACAGAGTTGACCTGTCCGGTATTCCTCCCGGCCTTTACTCGGTGGCTATGCAGACTGAAAAGGGCAGAGGTGTTAAGAGACTTGTGTTAATTCGATAGCAACCCATGTGTCATCCTGGTTTATTTCCGACAAAAACAAGGTACATACGGCGGTACCTCAGCAGAAATAAAATCCATCTCACATTGATGA
>JAUVKJ010000300.1 GCA_030592145.1 Bacteroides sp. | reverse complement strand
AGCCATGCCGGAGGACGGGGATATGTCAATGGATCTGTCTTTCGCTACCAGTGAAACCAGCTTTAAAAGTCTGCTATCCCTGGTTCCGGCTATATATATGAAAGATTTCGAGGACGTTGAAACGGCTGGCCAATTGAGCCTGTCAGGGACGATCAAGGGGAAGATGTACGAAGAGCATACCCCTTCTGCAGATATTAAGCTGAAAGTGGATGATGCACGCTTCAGCTACCCGGACCTGCCCAAATCAGCGGAAAACATCCGGATCGACGTGGATATTCATTACGATGGTGTACAAAATGACAATTCCAGACTCGATGTGAACACCTTCCACGTTGAACTGGGAGACAATCCAGTGGATCTTGAAATGCATGTGATCACACCAATCAGCGATCCCCAGGTCAATGCAAATCTTACCGCGAGCATTGATTTTGCAAGCCTTAACGACGTGGTGCCAATGGAAGATATAAGCCTTGCCGGGAAACTGGACGCCAATCTGGATGTTATGGGTAAAATGTCAAGTATCGAAAATGAGAAATACGAGGAATTCAAGGCAGACGGAAGCCTGAAACTTCAGCAGTTTGAATTACAATCTCCCGATATTCCCCGGCCGGTATTTATTAACAGTATGCTTATGAATTTCTCTCCACAGTTTGTCGAGCTTGTGGAATTTGATGCAACAATCGGAAGCAGTGATGTCAGGATGAACGGAAGGCTGGATAATTTTCTTCCTTTTATTTTTGATGATGAAGGTACCCTTGCCGGGACACTGGACCTTAACAGCAACCTTCTTGATCTGAACGAATTCATGTCAGACACAGAAGAGGAAGTCGTGGAGGAGACAGAAGATTCCGTTGTACTGTCGGTCATCGAGATCCCTGCAAACATAGATTTCGTCTTTCAGTCTAAGCTGAAAAAGGTAAAATACGACAAGTTGGATATTGATAACCTCTACGGGATGATCATTGTGCGCGACCAGCGGGTCATCATGAAGAACCTTAATCTTGATGTACTGCAGGGAAGCGTTGTGGTAAGCGGGGAATATAATACGCAGGACATCAAATCCCCACTTATAGAACTTTCGCTTGATGTACGCAAAATTGATATCCCCGAGGCATTCAATGCCTTTGTCACCATTCAGAAACTGGCACCGGTTGCAGAACGTACCACGGGAAAGGTTTCTACCAAACTGGAGTTTATTTCTTTCCTTGATTCAGCCATGATGCCGGTGATGAATTCCATCGTAGGGAAGGGGAATCTTGCCTCTGAGGTTATACAGATCAATAATTCACAGACTTTTGAAAAGATCGGGGGCATCCTGAAATCCGACAAGTACAAGGTGATCACCCTGGAGGATATTGACATACAGTATTCCATTCGCAACGGCCGGGTATACATCCGGCCCTACCGGACGAAGATCGGTAACAGTGACCTGATCATGAAGGGTGACCAGGGAATCGACGGGACGATGAATTATGAAATGAAAATGAAGATCCCGAGATCGGAACTTGGCGGAACGGCGCAATCGGCCATCGATGAGCTGTCCTCCATAGCATCCCGCCAGGGCATAGAACTGGATCCCGGAGAAACTATTGATGTCAAGTTTATGGTCACGGGTACCTTTGATGATCCCAAAGTCCGGCCCATGTTCGAGGAGGGAGCCAGGAAGATGACCCAGGAGGTTAAGGAACAGGTTCAGGAGATAGTTGATCAGAAAGTGGAAGAGGTGAAGCAGGAGGTGAAGGAAGAGATCAACAGGGAAGCTGAAAAGATCATGGCCGATGCCCGGAAACAGGCCGAAAGGGTCAAGTATGAGGCAAAGCTTGCGGGGGAAGAACTGGTCAGGGTCGCAGAGGAAGAAGGCCAGAAACGGATCAAGGAAGCCGGTAGCAACCCTTTTAAGAAAATTGCTGCTGAGACCTATGCCAAAACCCTGAATTCAGAAGCAGAAAAGAAGGCAAAGAAGTTGGAGGAGGAGGCAACTATAAAAGCAGATAATATTATTAAGGCTGCACAGGAGAAGGCGGATAAATTGAACTAAAAAATCTGAAAATATCATTATCATACATACTATTTGATGTTCAGGTCTCTCTCCCGTCGTAAATTCATTGGTGGTGTTACTACGGCAGGTGTTGGTTTGTATCTCGGAATATCACCGGCTTTTGCCTGGAGAAACGGGTTAACGATCCCTGCTGACAGCGAGCCTTTGCTCGACTGGTCTGCATGGGAGAAATTCTGCACAACAGTGAAGCATCCTTGTCTGACCATCAAACCGGAGAACCTCGATTTTGCTCATGAAAACATCAGACGATATGGATGGGCGAGAGACTATGCATCGGGAGTTGAAAGAATTATAAAACGGTATTTTCATCTCATAACTCCGGTATTCCTGGCGAAGATGATCGAAGAGACCACACCCGGCGATCCGCTGTGGACTCCTTGTCCGGCATGCCGTGATCAGGGAAAACCTGTCCACCCGCATGGTTTATGGACATGGGAAATTGAAAATCCTGATCAGCTAAAGTGCAATATGTGTGGTACGGTTTTTCCCAACGACAAGTATCCGGAGGAGATTGTTCTCAGGACAACGTGGCGAAAACCTCAGACTTTAACCTATTGTGGTGGAGATCCTTTTGTAATTTTCGGATACAAAAAAGGCAGGCCGAGTTTCAGCGCCAATATTCGTTCCAGGAAGGTGCAATGGATTGCCAACTATTGCCGTACTCTGGCAGAAGGATACCTGCTTACAGGTAACCTTCAGTATGCCAATGTTTGCCGGAATATATTGCTCAGGTTTGCAGATTGTTATCCGGCATGGCTCGTCCACGTTGGATATGGCGAATATGCCGACATGGATCCACGAATTGCTTCTATGAATATCAATAACCTTCCTGATCCGGAGCTTTGTCCTCCGCCAAATGAACCTGATAAAAGTTTATATACAGGTTTCTGGAGCGCAGGACGGGCAAGCGGGGTAGGATTAGAGTCAGATTTTGTAAGGAAAGTAGCAGCGGCTTATGACTTCACATGCAATGCAATTAATCAGGGAAGCGTCGCTGTTTACAAAGAAGATGAAAAACGTA
>JAUVKJ010000323.1 GCA_030592145.1 Bacteroides sp. | reverse complement strand
CGGCACTGCAGGCAACGATCCCAATATGTTTTGCCATGGCTGTTTAAAAGTTGAATTACAAAATGTAAAGATAAAAAAAAGCCCCCGACTGGAATACCGGAGATTTGACAGATTGAGACTTTATGAATGTTAAAGATTGTTAAAAGAAACCCCTGAAGTTCCCGGCAGGATTATCTTTGTACAGGTATGAGTAAAAAGATACTGTGGATCATATCGGTATTTGTGGCCCTGGCCATGGTTTTCCTGATCGTTATGCAGACGTACTGGATAAATAATGCCTACCGGTTAAAAGAGAAGCAGTTCAGCCAGCTGGTCAACCGGGCCCTGTACAACACGGTCAACGAGATCCGGGAACGTGAGGCCATGTGGCATATCATGGATGAAGTGGAAATACTGGATTCCACATGGGAAGAAGCCTACTTCGATTTCCAAATTGATATTAATGCCCGGGTAAAACCGGGAGGGGATATAAACCAGTCGGTTTATATCTACCAGAGATCCATTCCCGGCAGTGATGAGTATGAACTGACCATCATTGCAGACGATTCCGTCATCCACAAGAGTGATCAGCCGGGCAAGGTGAGCGTCGTTCATCCCCGGCAGCTGAGAACCAGAATTGAACAGAAGATAGCTGATAATCGGGTTTTCCTTAACCGCATGATGGACAGAATGGTCTTTCACAACACTCCCCTTGAAAAGCGCGTTCATCAGGATGTCCTTAACCATGTTCTCCGGAATCATCTGACCCACAATGGCATAGACCTTGATTATGAATATGCTGTATTGAGAGAAAACCTGGATATTGCCTTTAAAAGCAGTAACTATCAAAATAATGAAGAGGGCGAGTATTACGTAACAAACCTTTTTCCACAGGACCTTTTTTCCCGCTCGGGCTACCTGTCGGTATATTTTCCGCGCCGTACGAGTTTCCTGCTCAGGTCTCTGGGTTTCATGGGGATATCGTCGATGATCCTGACCCTGGTGGTGATCCTGGTTTTTTCCTTCACTATTTTTATCATTTTCAGACAAAAGAGGTTATCGGAGATCAAGAATGACTTCATCAGCAACATGACACATGAGTTAAAGACACCGATTTCCACCATTTCCCTCGCCTCGCAGATGCTGAATGATACCAGCATTCCCAATGAATCCAAGAACTTTGACAATATATCCAGGATCATTGGCGATGAAAGCAAACGCCTTGGATACCAGGTTGAGAAAGTGCTCCAGATGGCCATTTTTGACCGTGGCCGTATCCGCCTGAAAAGAAAAAAGACGGATATCAACGAACTGGTCCATAATGTTATCACTAACTTTACCCTGCAGGTAAGCAACAAGCAGGGGTCAATATCTGAAGATTATGAGGCAGACCAGGCTGTCCTGGAGGTTGATCAGGTACATTTCACGAATGTGATCTCAAACCTGGTCGATAATGCGATCAAATATTCAAGGGAGGCACCCGAGATCCATGTAAAAACCTTCAACAGGAACGGACAACTTATCATCAGGGTTGCTGACCGGGGGATAGGGATAAAAAAAGAGGATCAGCGAAGGATCTTTGAGAAGTTTTTCAGGGCACCCACCGGGAATGTGCATAATGTGAAGGGATTTGGTCTGGGACTGAGTTACGTGAAGAGGATCATGGAGGAACACAAGGGTAAGGTCAGCCTGAAGAGTGAGATCAATATGGGAACTGAGTTCGAGATATCCATTCCTGTAAATTCTAAATAATTTCCCGGATATGAGTGAAGAAAAAATCAGAATACTGCTGGCCGAGGACGATGAGAACCTGGGTTCCCTGCTCAGGGAATACCTACAGGCAAAGTCTTACGATACCCACTGGCTGCCCGATGGGGAAAAAGCCTATAAAAGCTTTCAGAAGAATAAATACGAGATTTGCATACTGGATATCATGATGCCATTAAAGGACGGTTTTACGCTCGCCAAGGAGATCCGCATAATCGATCCGGAAGTACCTATTATATTTCTGACAGCCAAGTCACTAAAGGACGATGTGTTGGAGGGATTTTCCATCGGTGCCGACGATTACATTACCAAGCCATTCAGCATGGAAGAGCTTATTTTCAGAATTGAAGCCATATTACGGCGAACCCGGGGGAAGGGAATACAGAACAAGCAAACGGTTTTCGAGATCGGCCGCTACCGTTTTGACGCCAACAAGCAGGTCCTTACCCTTGACGAGGAACCCCACAAGCTCACAACCAAAGAAAGTGAACTGTTGAAACTCCTGTGCAACAATGCCAATAATGTTCTTGAAAGGAATTTTGCCCTGAAGATTATCTGGGTGGATGATAATTATTTCAATGCCCGAAGCATGGATGTTTACATTACCAGGTTACGGAAATACCTCAAAGGGGACCCTTCCGTTGAAATCATGAATATTCACGGGAAAGGTTATAAGCTGATCATGTGATGGGTTTCTACATTAACAGCTTTTTTTTCGATTTCAGGCTGGCAGGGTCTATCCGGAAGGCCAGAGTGATACCTTCCACGGTGTTCAGATACTTTGCCAGTTCATTGATAAAGCCTTCATCCATTTCTCCGCTGACCTGGATAAGGTAGTCAATATTAGTCATCTCCTCGAGCAGACAGCCATTTTCGCATTTATTTGATATCAGGCGGTACAGCAGGAGTGTTTCTTCATCGAAATACCGGAACTGGGGGAATGCCTGGTGATCATCAAGTCGCTTATGGTAGACCTTAAGATCTTCCTGCCTGATCAACCGGTATCCAAGGGTATTATTCAGAACCCAGCTGAGGCGGTAATCATTTTCATGTGATGAGATACCTACCAGGCCAAAATCATAGGTCTCTTTCTCTTTCAGTTTATGGATTTT
>JAUVKJ010000295.1 GCA_030592145.1 Bacteroides sp. | reverse complement strand
CCATACATTTGTATTGGGATATTCCAACGGTCCCTGGCTGCATTATCTCCCTTCCAACCGGGCATACGAGATAAACGACCCCGATGTTCAAACAACCGAATATAATTCCGAAGCACCGGATGTTGCAGTAAATGAGGCACTCCAACTCATACAGGAACTTGCACCTCCTGAAGGCAATGTAAACGAGGATGGAGTACGTAGATAGTAGTAATGTAATTTTATAGTATTACAAAGGATTATGCACCATCCCGTGTGATCAATTGGATACGCTTTTCAACTAGAATATTTTTTTGCTAAGTGGTGTTATACTGACCTCTCCCAGTAATCCCGATGGCATGAGATCCCACCCGGTGGCATCAAATTCCTTGTAATGCCGGTTCACCATGTTGATCTCATAGAAAATTTTCCATTCAATTCCTCTTAGTTCAAGATCTCTGAGACGGTTAGCCGACAGGTTGGTCACTTCAATCTCAAGGGTGTTGTTACCCTCTTGCAGCATGCCGATCTCAACAGTAAAGGGAACAGACCACAAACAAGCTATGGATTTTCCGTTGATCCGTATCCTTGCACTTTCCCTGACATCACCCAGGTCCAGCAGCCAGTGTGTGACCTCAGGATCAGGATTATCGAACTGGATGGTGTATCGGGCTGTTCCGCTGAAAGCCTCTGCCCGGTGGCTGAGACCGGTCCATGATTTGAGTTCCTGCATTTGAGCGTTTTCCGGAAGTGAGGGCCCTCCCGAAAGGAACTGTATCTCCCATGTTCCTGATATTTCAACGCGGGCTCCCGTTTCTTCAAAATATTCCCATTCAACCGTATTGATCCCTGTCTCGAATGTCCGCAGCAGGAATGCCTGTCCCGGTTTCAACTGAAGATAAACCTCAGTATCCCCTTTCCTGGATTTAATCCTGGCCTGGCCGGAAATTCCTGTCTGGGGATCCATGATGACAACCGATTTTGCCGGGCAGCCAAGTGTGATATAACCATCAATTTCATTGGGTGTATGATTGACCAGGTAGTACACCTTTCCATCCTCCATATCCCTGCGGATGAAGTCCAGTCCCACATCTTTCATAGTCTCCCTCTGAATTCCCATATCATCCAGGACTGCCGGTACATCTTGTGTAATGATTAAATCTTTCTTTACTTCCGCGATCATGTCCAGTAACTGAACTGTCCTTTCCGTATGCATATGATAGCCCGGTACAGATTCCGGAAGTCCCCCGAAAACAACCCTTCCTTCCGATTCAGTAAGTCCGGCCAGAGATCTCATGGTTGCGAGGGGCATATTCCGGCAATCCGGAATGATCAGGGCCTCGTAATCCATTCCGGGTAATCTGATCTTTCCATTTTCGACACTTGCCTTTTCAAGGAAGCGGTCAGATACAAAATCGACGGAATATCCCTGCTCCATAAGGGTGCTGACAAGCTTGTAGAAAGGTGTTGGTACCATCCATTTGTCCTTGGTATTAATGGCAATATGTAGTAATAGCTGTCCCTCAAGATCACTCCCGATCACATCATGGAATGGCCAGTAGACGAGGAGCTCATTATCACTTCTTCCGGATTGAAGCATGGACTGGCAGCGGGTGATGTACTCAAACATAGATGGTGCATCATGCCAGATGGTATAGCTTGGCACAAAATTCACCGAGGCGTAAAATTTCCAGCCGGGCCATTCCGCTTCATCGGGGTAATACGTTGATCCGTGAAAAAATACATGATTGACTCCAGACAGGAGTATTTGTTCCACTTCGGGTTTGCACTGTGAAAGAGCAGCATTAAAGTGTTCCCGCAACCAGGTAAGGGTTTCAGAGGAAGTAAGCTCCTTTCCCGATATATGGGCCGCCGAGGATGCAAACTTCTGCATTATGATATCAGGTTGTGCTTCCCGTGCATCGGATTCCTCCCATCGTAATCCCGGGATATCAAATTTCGAGGCGTAAAAGGATTCACATTCAGGGATATCGGCGGTGGCATAGATGTCCAGGAGATTGCCCGGACAGCCATGTGCCTGGTATTTGGTCCTGAATGTATTTTCCCTGGCCCATTGGGTCCAGTTCTCTGAAAATCCTTCCAGTACCAGGTCAGACAAGGTTTCCCTGTAGTCGCTGAGGATACGTAATGCATCTTTGCCGGCTGTCTCCGGAGTTAGCTGGGGAATATGATCCGAGAGGTCGTATCCGCGCCGTTCCCGGAATTCCTCAAAAAAGCGGGGAGTGTAATCGGCCGCGTATACTTCATAGCTATCATTGAACACGGCCCGCAACCTGTTCTGAACGGGGCCAAGGGATTGATCATACGGTTCGAGGAAATCCCTCAGGGCATCCTCTGAAAAATGATCCAGGGTAAATCCTTCGCCTCCCGGTGCTGACCTTTTCACCTGCTGCCCGGTCTTTCCCATGAAAATGGCATACAGAATATAATCCTTGTCCGGGGTCCAGTCCAGCCTGTCTTTCACCATAAGGGGACCAAGGTCCTTTTTCTGTCCGTCATTGTTAAAGGCAAAGACATACTGCAGTCGTGCGAGCTCAACCTGGTCCGGCTCTTCGATTGTGATCCTTTGCAGGAATTTCTCCCCTGCATTAATCTTGTAGGTTTGAATGAATATCTTGCCTGAAGCGAATTCAGGCTCAACCTGGGGGCCGCCAAAAGGCCAGCCCGTTCCCAGTATCATGTCCACTCCCAGTCCAAGCCGGTCTGCCTCATCCAGTGTATGAATGAGCATTTCCATCCATTCAGGTGACAGGTACCGGAGAAACCGCTCCTCGTAGCCTTTTACCCCGTATATGGGTGATATCTCCACACCCCCGATGCCGGCTTTTGCAAACTCCTCCAGTCTCCTTGTGATATTTTCCTTATCCACGGCATTTCCCATCCACCACCAACGGGTCCATGGTTTCATGGTTGAAGTAACCCCGGGCCAGAGTTCGGAAGGATCTGTGGACGAAGTATCCGGGGATTTCAAACACGACAATAATGCAAATACCAGGATGCCCGGTATTATACCAATGAGTTTATTATTAAGTCTCATTTTAGCAATTTATAAACTATCTGTCTCTTTCTATTACATCAAGTCCTAACAAAATGCCTATGTCTTTAATTTGCTGTCTTAAGTCACCAAGCGTTGCACAGTGATGA
>JAUVKJ010000081.1 GCA_030592145.1 Bacteroides sp. | reverse complement strand
AGTCCAAGTACCATACCAGCCAGCTTACCTCCTGTACCCTGATCGATTTTCTGCTGGATTTTTCCTGCCCGGTCCAATGCTTCCTCCTCAAATACTTCGATAAATGCATTGATTTGTTCTTTTTGCTTTATCCTCCGGATATAGGACCTGACCAGTCCCGGCATGTCAATTTCTTCGGAGGATATGGATTTCCGGACATCTTTAAGCGATCTGAAGGACTTCATTTCTTGGCATAAAAAAACCTGCCAGTGTCAGATATGAAGAAATGAGTGACAGGTATTTATTAAAAGAATATTATTATTCCTTTTCGATTTCATTATCTTCTTCGTCTTCAGCCTTTTTATCTTCTTTCGTGGCTTTTTTGAATTCCTTCAAACCCTGTCCGATACCTTTCATCATTTCGGGTATTTTTCTTCCACCAAAAAGCAGTATGATTGCGAAGACAATTAAGACTATCTGCCAGGGTCCCGGAATTCCAAGAATAATAATTAAAAGTTCCATCTTTTTCTTTTTTATAAATCGACTTTACAAACCTACATAAAATTTCTTTATGGGATACCTATTTGCGGAAATATTGAACCACGTCGTTCCCGTTCGCATACAGCAGCAATGACAACAAAAGGATCATCCCGGCGATCTGGGCATATTCCAAAAACTTATCTCCGGGTTTCCTTCCGCTGACGATCTCATACATCAGGAACATTACGTGTCCGCCATCCAGTGCCGGAATCGGAAGCAGGTTCATAATAGCCAGGATAATAGACAGCAGGGCGGTCATTTCCCAGAATATTTTCCAGTCCCATACTTGCGGGAAGAAACTGCCGATCTTAATAAATCCGCCAAGGGATTCATATGCCCTGGTCTTGGGAGTGAAGATCAGTTTCAGCTGTTTAACATAACTGATGGCCCGGCTGAATCCTTTGCTGATCCCTGCAGGGATGGCTTCCAGAAAACTATATTCAATTTTTTCCAGTTCGAAGAAATGCTTCGCATCGACAAGTGCACTGACCCCGATTTTCGCATCTTCAGTTGTGGTCAGGGTAAAATTCAGTTTTCGGCCATCTCTTAGTATGCTGATTTCTATCTTCTCATTTTCAATACCGGCGAGCTCTGCCCGGAACTCATCAAAGAACTCGGTTTCTTTTTCGTTAATGCCAACAATTTGGTCACCCACCTGAATTCCTGCCTCCTTTGCCGGTGAAACTTTAAGGTAATCTTCCACGAAGAAAGGGAACCTCGGGGTGATAAAATAGGAAGTTTTGAGAAGCGGGGCGATGTATTCTTCCCGGATGGGGATGTCAATCTTTTCTCCGTCCCGGTCCACCTGTATTGAACTGGCCCCATCAACCACAATATCATGGAAAATGTTGTTGAACTTCTCGATCTCCCGGTTATCTACAGAGAGGATCCTGTCTCCGTTACGCAGGCCGATATCCAGGGCGACGGAATCACACATGATCCCGTATTTCACGTTCTTTGTGGGCAAATACTGTTCTCCCCAGGTGTATAGTAAGAAAGTGTATATGACCAGTGCAAGCAGAAAATTCACCAGGACTCCGCCGATCATGATAAGCAATCTCTGGTAAGCGGGTTTTGACCGGAACTCATATGGCTGAGGGGCTTGTTTCATCTGTTCCTTATCCATCGATTCATCAATCATCCCCGAGATCTTTACGTACCCGCCCAGGGGGAGCCAGCCAATTCCATATTCTGTTTCACCGATTTTCTTTTTGAAAAGCGAAAACCAGGGATTGAAAAAGATGTAGAATTTTTCAAGCCGGGTATGGAAGAGCTTTGCCAATACAAAGTGTCCCATCTCATGCAAAAAAACAAGGATGGACAGGCTGAGCAGGAACTGGGCTATTTGAACTAATACTGCCATTTTTCAATTCTGTTTTCTGTATTTTAAATTATATGATTAACCTTTGTTCTATTGTAAGACCCCGGCAAAATTATTTAAAAACATGAGTTTCAGCAATTTTTCTTGCATTTGAATCGGAATCCATATAATCCTGCAGTCCGGGTTTTTTTACAAATGCTGTACTTTCCATGGTTTTTTCAATGATCCCGGGCATATCCAGGAAACCCAGGTTTCCTTCAAGGAATGCATTTACCACGACTTCGTTTGCGGCATTTAAAATGCAGGGCATGTTTCCGCCTTTTTTAAGAGCTTCATAGGCCAGTGCCAGGTTTTTAAAAATGCCGGTATCGGGTGCCTGGAATGTCAGGGAAGGGTAATCGCTGAAGGAGAATCGTTTAAAATCCGATTTGAGCCGTTTAGGATAGCCAAGGGCATATTGAATGGGGAGTTTCATATCGGGTATGCCGAGCTGCGCTTTGACGGAACCGTCCTCGAATTGTACAAGGGAATGAATGACAGACTGCGGGTGGATCACAACCTCAATCTGTTCCGGTTTCAGGCCGAACAGCCAGCGGGCCTCGATAACTTCCAGTCCCTTATTCATCAGGGTGGCCGAATCAATGGTCACCTTTTCTCCCATAAACCAGTTGGGGTGTTTCAGTGCCTCTTTGAAGGTGACCTTTTCCAGGCTGGCCCTGCTGTTCCCCAGGAACGGTCCACCGGAAGCGGTAAGGATAATTTTTTCAACCGGGTTCATTTCTTCCCCGGACAGGCACTGAAAAATGGCGGAGTGTTCTGAATCGACGGGTATAATGTTTACCCTGTTCTCAATTGCCTTACGGATAACCAGGTCTCCTCCGACCACCAGTGTTTCCTTATTGGCCAGGGCAATGTCCTTTCCGGCTTCAATGGCGCTGAGAGTGGGACGGAGTCCGGAAAATCCGACCAATGCGCTCAACACCATATCTATAGAATCCATCTGTACGATCTGTTCGAGGGAACCGGTTCCTGTATAAACCTTGATGGGCAGATCTGAAAGTGCATCCCGTACATAGCTGTAGTTATTTTCATTGGCGATGACCACATGGTTCGGCAGGAAATTCCTGGATTGCCGGATCAGTTCATCGGCATTATTGCGGGCGGTAAGCACTTCCAGTTCGAAATGACCGGGATGCTTTTTAATAACTTCCAGTGTCTGTGTACCGATGGAACCGGTTGACCCAAGAATGGCGATGTGCTTCTGCATCTAAAAAACTATATAGGATTGAGGATCAATCGGAGTACCGTTATGCCATAATTCAAAATGGAGATGGGGGCCAGTGGTCAACTCGCCCGAATTGCCGATAATGGCTATGGCATCACCGGCTTTTACAACATTCCCGGTCTTTTTCAGGAGGACCGAATTATGTTTATACACGGAGATAAGATTATTCTTATGTTGAATATAAATGACATACCCGGTTTCTATCGTCCAGCCGTCCATGGTTACGGTACCGTCGAGGGTCGCTTTAACGACTTCATTAGGTTCGGCTCCGATATCCGTCCCAAAGTGATTTTCACTTGAGTTGAACTGCTTTGTTACCAGTCCCCTTACGGGAGCAAAGAAATGTATACTTGCCAGGTCTCTTGGAGAGGACTGTAGAGGCAGCACTGATAAATTGTATTGTTCTTCTGCTTCGATCTGTATCCTCAGGATGGAATCCTCAATTGATTTCGAGAAATCCACGCTGCTGATTTCAACCGAAGTATCAGCCAGACTCACCAGGTTATCAGGCTCTTCCCCTGAGACCAGGGCCTTAATATTCTGAAAGTACTGGTCCCGCATCCTGATCTCGTTTTCCAGGGAATCAAGCCTGACGGCATTCATCAGTATCGTTCTCCTGAGGTTCCCGTCAGGGTACCCCGGGATCAGTTCTCGGATGCTGGTATATGCAACAAGGGCAAATACACCTACCACGATCAGGATAAAAAGTGTGGATGTCAGGGCAAACATGTTCAGGCGGGTAAGTCTTAAGTACCAAACCTCCTCGAAGGTATTGTCATTGTAAATGATCAACCTGAATTTATCCCGCAGCCGGTCCCCAAACAATCTTTTTTGTCTTTTCCCCATATGAATTCAATTCTGAAAGCACACAAAGTTAATAAAAGAATGTATTGATATCTGGAAACGATTCCGTAATTTTAGTGAAGAGGAATCGCCGACAATCAAACCATCATATTGTGAAACCAAGGACAAATCAGTTTACACGAAGGGATTTTATCAGGACTTCTGCGGTCACTGCCGCCGGTATTTCTGTGACTCCCTATCTGTCATCGTGTTCGGGGAATGCCCTGCCGGCGTCCCTGACCCGGAGCTTCGGCAAGCTGGATTTTGAAGTGACCACACTGGGACTGGGGGGGCAGGCCTCCATGCAGTGGGTCTCGCCTACGGTTGACCCCGTAGCGATTATTCTGAAGGCCTTTAAGATAGGAGTGAATTATTATGACACTTCAAATTATTATGGCCCGAGCCAGTCAAACTACGGGAGGGCGTTCCGGAAGCTCGATCTGATACCCGGCAGGCCCGGGTATAATGAATTCTTACGGAGATCCATTTTCCTGACCTCTAAAACGAACATTAAATGGACCAAGGGAGGCTATGAGATCGAAGGGGTTCGCGGAGGTACCAACGGCGAACCGGGAAGCCGGGCATTAGATGATGTAAGAAGGACACTGTCGCAGATATTTGGCGACGGTACAGGGACCTACCCCGAAGGTGCCTGCCTGGATATGGTGCTGGTGCACAGCCTGCGTAATTCAAATGAACTCACCGCCCTGTACGAGGGTATCGGGAATACCAGTCCCGACATGGAACATATCGGCACACTGGCCGGTTTGAGGGATGTCAGGGACGGTACAAATCTTACGGGAATGAATCCCGGGGAGGAGAAATTGATCAGGCATATTGGTTTTTCCGGTCATTATAATGCCCCCGCCATGATGGAGATGATCCGGCGTGATTCCTATGGACTGCTTGACGGGATGCTGGTGGCCATCAACGCCAACGATAAACTGTACCTGAATATGCAGCATAATGTGATCCCCGTAGCAGCTGCCAGGAACATGGGCATCATCGCGATGAAGGTTTTTTCTGACGGTGCCATGTACAGCAAGGGAAACCACTGGTCAAACACATCGAAGCATGTGGTCCGGACCGTGGGCAGTGAAACGCTTCCCAGCCGGTCCCTGGTACAATACTCCCTGACTACCCCGGGCATCCATACGGCGATCATAGGGATCGGTCACATTGATGAAGATGCGGCCAGGTGCCAGCTACACCAGAACTTTCTTGCTGCCCAGATTAAACCGGATGAACTGGGAGGGACTGACCGTGAAGAAGTTGAGAAAATGACAGCTGCAGTCAAGGAAGGAAATACCAACTATTTTCAGATGGAGGACGGGGGACTAACACCTCCCGGCAGACCTTCCCTTAAACAGGAAATGAGGAGAGATGTCCGGACAGTAATCCTGGCCTGGGATACTGCCATAGCAGGCAGGGACCCTATTGAGAAATACGAGATCCTTCGCGATGGTGAAAAAGTTGGTGAACTTCCTCATCAGCCCCAGACCGGGACCTCTGCATTTCAGTTTGAGGATGAGTCCGGTAACCGCTCTGCCCACACCTATAAACTGGTTACGGTAGACGCCGGGGGGAACAGGATGGAAAGCGAACTGCTGAATGCTGAAGCAGTCTGATTTCAGCCGGCACATACTCAATGAAAACCTTTCCCCTGGCGCAGCAGATATGTTCGTCCCCGATATTATCGGCTGTCAGAGTAATTATTTCTGTATTCATGGTTTTCAACACCTGGTATGTGAGCTGCGTTTTTTTCCGGTACAATACAATTACCCGGATAATTTATCGTTTCTTTGTTATCTGATTGAATTATTAACAGTTTTTGTATTATTCGTTATGGATATCAAGGTAGATGGGAAGGAATTGCATCAGCTCTCTTCCAGGGAATTAAAAGAATTGGACAAACAGGTTAGACTTGCATTAACTCATGTAAAGCAAAACGGCTTTCGGAAATTCCAGGTCGGTGATCGTGTCAGAGTTGAAAAGAGTAATTGGTCCGCCGAAGGGATAATTGAAGAAATTGGTGCCCGGACTGCAACCGTCAATATTGGTGAAGAAAAGATCCTGACAACTCCAAGGATGATCTCGAAGATATAGACTCAGATCCATTGACTCTCCTCGCAGCTTGCTGCGAGGAATCATCGATCCTATTTGTTTATTATTTTGCGCTCGCTAACCCCGCAGCAAGCTACGGGGAATGTGCGAGCAGGATTTAAAATAATCTCTCTTTGTTCTGGCCATCCGGTTGTACCGGGCATGGCCTGGCACCCCGAACCACTATTCCTCCTTCAGTCCGAACCTTTCCCAGTGGATCCTGAAAAGGTAGGCCGGTTCGTCATCATTGGCGCCGATCTGGGATTCCTGGCTAAAAATGCCCATGTATTTCTGCTCCATGTAATACATGTAGCGGTGAACGGTATTGATCACCCGGTCCGTTTTTTGTGAAGGTTTCAGACGGAGATTTCCCCGGATCATGTACTCTACATTGTTTCTTAACAACAGGTTGATCAGGGTATCCGGTACAACTGCGATACCGGGTTTATCGCTGGCCGCAATCTTGTTCTTCAGGATGCCAAGGTCGGTCTCATAGTTCAGATTATATTGCTGCAGAACTGCCAGGTAAGCAGGCCTGGTCTGATCCGAGAAAAAATATACTGAATACATGGTATCCCCGTCGGTTATGAAGGCTTCGACTTCCCGCTTCATGCCATATTCCAGTTGTACGGGCAGTCCATGTGATTTAAGTTCTGTCTCGTTGATGATCACCGGTTCCCCTTTATTCTGTTCCAAACGGTGAATTGCCGTATCGGCGGGCAGGGTGGGAAATCTGTACAAACCGTAAAACCCCCGCCCTTCACCGTAGATAAATGACATGGATGGTTTTCTGGAGGAGATCATCATTTCCTCAGGAACGTTTTTGGCTGCCCAGGCACTCATCTTGAGGAAGTTCACCCAGTCGGAAGTGTACCCGTAATACCGGTTACCCCTCAGGTTTTTCATAAAGACCTCATTATTGACCTTGGCCTTATTCACGGATAAGCCGAACAACTTGAAAAACAGTATGAACAGCAAAAGGACAGTAACCGGCTGGAGTAACCTGATCTTTTTCGATTTAGTAAGTTCCAGTATTCCCCAGGGAAGGAACAAAAAGATCAGGGGTACATAGATGATAACCATTCTCATCTGTCCCCATTGCTGCTGAAGCGAAACAAAGGTGGCCGCCAGTGCCAGCCCTATGTAAATCCCGGTAAATTTCATCACCTTGCTGTTTCGGAATGCCAGGTAGATCCCAATGCCGAAGAGCACATAGAGCAATATGGTAACAAA
>JAUVKJ010000093.1 GCA_030592145.1 Bacteroides sp. | reverse complement strand
TTTCAGGATTGCTTTCACTGACCAGGTTATCCAGGTCAACTTTGCCGAAAACAATGGGGTATGAGTTTTTCCCCTTTGGAACCCCCATAAAGTTTCTTAAAATAAATCCGGAGACGGCAATGGTCAGCCAGGTGACAGGGTAAAGCAAAACATAAAATATCACAACGGGTACGGAGAAAATTTTCAATGCGGTATTCGGACTGATCCTGAAAATTGTCTTGGGAAGGAATTCCGCGGCAAACAGAATGATCAGGGTGGATATAAGGGTCTGTATGATCAAAATGACAATGTCTGAGCTGATATACAAGCGTATCGCTGGTTCAAGAAGGATAGCCATGACCATACCGTAGATCACAAGGGAAATATTATTGCCCACGAGCATGGTCGCAATATACTCCCCGGGTTTGCTGGTAAACATGGAAATGATACGTGCACCGAAAACACCCTGTTTTTTGTCCAGTTCAATACGAAGTTTGTTGGATGAGATAAAGGCGATCTCCATTCCCGAAAAAAATGCCGAGAAAAGTAATGAGACAAGTATGATGGCCAGGCTATTCATCTTTAAGTGTCACAACACCCCTGGACTTTTTGAGCCGGTACCAGGACAGGTCCTGCCGGGCTTCGAATCCGTTCTCGCCATAGAATGTGCCATCTTCATTGACAATTCTGGACTGGGTATGGGAGTAGATCATATGTCTCCGCTCATCCCAGAACATATGTTCAGTATTGATCTGGTTCCCGTTTGCCAGGTTCCTGGCCTCTACATTGTTTTTAGCTTCCCAGAGATAATCCTTCTCGAAATAAACGACATCTTTTGCCTTGATGTAAGCTTCGATCTTCAGGCTGTCATCGTAGAAATAGGCAGTCATTCCCTTCGGGAATTTTATATATGGCTCCTCTACCCGGTAAAATCTTTCAATTTCGGGAGCCAGGATCCTGACCCTGACCCTAAAGGAATCGCTGTAAAGGATCTCATAATTTTTACCGGAAGCGTCTGGAAACTGGTCGATGCTGGTAATGGTCTTTATTTTCTCCAGATCATTCTCGCAGGAAGGAAAGAAGCATCCGGCTGCCAGCAGGAATAGTAAAATACTTTGAATCCCCCGGAACGATATTCTGAATCGCCAGGCGGGCAGGGATTCTTCTTTATCGTGCCCTGACTTTTGTGGTTTCATTGATCCAGCAACCGACGGTGTAGCTGTCACCGTCCTTCAGACTATAAAAAAAGATGGTTTCAATATCGGGGAAATACTTCGAGTATGTGCTGATCCTTTCATTTGCCTTTTCCGCAGTGTTGGAATCGATGGTTTTAGCCTTAATGAACTGATCAACCGCAACCCAGTAAATAGTAGTTTTTTCAAATTCATCCTCAAAACAATCCTTGCTCCCGGCGTAAAGATCGCCGATTAAAATATAGGGCTCACCCCAGCCGGGTTTCAGCTTGATGGCCTCCAGGGCATAGGACCTGGCCTTCCCGGGTTGGTTCATTTTGACATTGGTTATGAATCCAAGCTGATAATAATAGTCTCCTTTTTTACCGGGATCCTCCTCCAGGCTGATGGCCTCCTTGTAGTATTCTATAGCTTTGTTGTACTTTTCCTTTGTAAGAAACAGTACTGCCAGTCCGAATGCAGCTTCTGCAGACGGTTCTATTTCATAAAGGGCTTCCGCTGCCCGGGCATAGAAGGGTTCTGATTCACACCCCAGTGTACTCATAAAACCGACAACACTCCGGAGGTAACCGGGATTTCCCTTTTTTTCTTCAAACTGTGGTTGGAAGTAATTGATCAATGAAGCACAGGTAGGTGCCCCGCTGGCAATAAAATTACCATCGTTTGCCTCTTTTACCTTCAATAAGGTGGCATCTCCCGGCTTTTTGGCAAGCTTGTAATCTGTGATGTCAGTAACCATCGCATAGTCCTTGATGACCTGAAGATCATTGATCCTGTCTTCCTGGAATAGTTTAATGGAGCTGGTCATATAGGTGGCTACCACCGCAACGGATGATTTGTTTTTCAGGATCTTAAGCGACCTGTTCAGGTACCCGTAGGCTTCCTCGACATTGTCCGGGTCCTGCCGGTACTCAGGATGCCGGAGTAAATCCACTCCTTTTCTGCCAAGTACGGAACCTTCCTGCTTGTAATATTTGATCCTCTGGTCGTATACCATCCTGAGGGTATCCATCATCTCCGCCTTGCGGTGCGGGTCTTTTTCTTTATCAATAAATGCATTCCACATTTTCGCTCCGTCGATGTAGATGTTTTTGGTGGCTTGAGGGCATTCACTGAAAACGATTTTCCAGGGTTCGAGGGCATCTGTGAAATTATTATACTTTGCAAATTCCCTGTAGAGTGAAAGATTCATGATGCAATTAACACTGTCTTCTCCATGTCCGTATTTACTGCCATCTTTAACACCTTTCTGAGCTATCACCGGTATTGTAATAATACCCGGTAGAACGAACAACAGAATGATTTTCAAAGTCTTTTTCATGGCTTGATAATTAATCAAATTTCCTCTTAATGAACCAGAAATCGTATAAAGTTACACTAAAACTCAGAAACATGTAATCCTCACGTATCAAATCGTTTTCCAGTGTACCCCTGCGACCGATTTCCCATGCCAGGTTAAACGAGCTTTTCATATTCTTCAGCGGTAAACCTACTCCAAAACTTATGCCATAATCTTTCAACTGTTCACCCTGCAGCTGCAGGTAGGAATTTTGGTAGTGTCCTCCAAGCCTGAATGCAATGTGCTTATGATAGCCTTTCAAGGCTTCAGGATCCGGAATAATTTCAAGTCCCCCGTGAAATGAACTGCTTTTAGTCAGAGGTTGATCCTCGTTAAAAAAAGAGGAATTAGTCCAGTCCTGCACATAGTAATCCACGCCAAATCTGATCTTTTTGCCATAATTAAAGGTAAGACCTGCTCCCAGGTTGGTCGGGATGACTATGTTGCCTTTTATGGTGGTTTCTTCAAGGATAAAGGTAGGGTCAAGAATTGTAGAGTCATTAATGGGCGTTGGACTTCCGGGAAAAATATTCTGTTTTAGTATCCTGTTCTCGGCTGAAACTTTTGTTTTGTTATCAAAGATAATACCGAGGGTGATGTTGTATTTTTCCGAGAAATCCCGGGAATACTGCATACCGAGATCAATAAGAAAATCATTGATGATGGTCCTGCTCTCGATCTCTGCATGGGAACGGTTCGCGTCGAGCGGGAAGTCAACCGACCGGCTCAGGTCAATGGATCCAAAGAGGTATTTGAAATTGGCACCCAGGGAGAAACAGTTGAAGAATTCAACGGCTGTTCCCAGGTACAGCTGGTTTATCCCGCCGTTCCCGGTGTAGATATAATCGATGAAGCCAATGTTTTGATCGTAATCCTCTTCCTTAATCGAATATCCGACCTTTGAATAGGGAAGAACACCAACGCTCGCAAACCACCATTTCGTAATAGGGAAAGACATAGCCAGGTGATCCATGTTCATCCCGTAATACTCGTCGTTCCCCAGGGAAGTCTTCGAGTTGATGTAATTGCCCATAAAGCCGAAATCAAAGAGAAATGACATGGTGTCCAGAGCAGTACAGGAGGCGGGATTGAGGTAATTGATATGATTGTTGTCCCTGAGCGCGATTCCGATGCCACCCATTGCCCGGTTTTTTCCAAACCCCGGTTGTGCCATCTGTCCCACACCGAACCTGGAATAAGGGGAGTCCGTATAAGTTTGAGCCAAAACCTGTGCGGCCAGAATTATGAGTACTGATAAAACCTGGAACCTTCTATTTGCCAACATTGTAATCTAAAATCCTGTGAAGTCCGTACAAATTTAAATTCAGGTCCACAAAGATGGAGTTTTTTAATTTCTTATCAAAGAACATAGCATCTCCGCCTGTTATGATCACCCGTAGATCAGGATAACGGTTTTTTTGCCGCTTTATGTATTCATCCAGCTCGAATATTATTCCATGCTGAACCCCGGCCCGGATTGCACTTTCTGTGTCATAGCCCAAAAGGTCTTCGGTGCCGTCGGGAGCTACCAGAGGAAGATTATCAGTAAATTCATGAAGGGAGCGGAAACGCATCGACAGTCCGGGGGAGATATTTCCCCCCATGTATTCATTCCCGGAAGAAACAAAGTCTATTGTAATAGCTGTGCCTGCATCGATAATCAGAAGGTTTTGTCCGGGGAACTTTGTGTTTGCTCCCACGGCAGCTGCAATCCTGTCCCGTCCCAGCGTTGTTCCTGACCTGTAACGGTTTGCCATGGGCAGGGGAGTGCGATCGTCCAGTATCATCACCTGTATACCGGTTTTTTCAAGGGCCGGAGTAATTCCGGAATCGTCTTTTCTTACGGAAGAAATAATGGCTCTTCGGATTTCAGGATAAGCCTCAATCCATTCATGCATAAGGGTATTGCCTTTCTCATCCCATTGCCTTGAAGAGATAATTTCACCCGCTTTGAAGACTGCGGCTTTGAAGGCAGTATTGCCTATATCTATGACCAGGTTCATATTACTGCAAATTAAGACATTTTCGGGATTTTATTTAGTACCTCAATGGCCATGGAAACGGATGTTATCGAATCGGTTGAAAGCCTCAGTTTTCCGTTCGATTCTTCCATTTTAAATTTCTTTCCCTGGCCCTGTATGAAATCCAGCACCGTTTTAAATGTAGGCGATGCAAAATAGCCTGAATCGGGATTGCTGATAAAATGGATGATCATCCGGCTCTTCTTCAGAATGATCTTCTCAAAACCAAGCTGTATGGCCATCCAGCGAAGTCTAACCACATTCATCAGTTCTCCGGTTTCTGAAGGCAGGGATCCGAAGCGGTCTTCCAGTTCCTTTTCAAAGGCAATCAGGCGATCCCCGGAAGAGATGTTGTCCAGGATCCTGTATAGCCTCAGGCGCTCGGAATTGTTCCCGATATAATCATCCGGGAACAACAGGGTGATATCCGTATCGATCTGGCAATCCGTAAGGTATTTCCGGGTATCTTTTTGTTCCCCCGCAATACTCTCGTCCCTGAAAAGGTCTCTGTATTCACTTTCCTTCAGTTCAAGCAGGGCTTCGTCAAGGATGCGGTGATAGGTTTCGAATCCGATCTCGGCAATAAAACCGCTCTGCTCTGCTCCCAGAAGGTTCCCCGCCCCCCGGATATCCAGGTCCTGCATGGCGATATTCAGGCCGCTGCCGATCTCTGTAAATTCTTCGATGGCTTTCAGCCTCCTTCTTGCTTCGGGTGTCTGCAGGGTCAGCGGGGGAGCGAGAAGGTAACAGAAGGCTTTCCGGTTTGATCTGCCCACTCTTCCTCTTAGCTGGTGCAGGTCGCTCAACCCGAAATGATGGGCCTGGTTTATAAAAATGGTGTTGGCATTTGGGATATCAAGCCCCGACTCGACTATGGTGGTTGAGATAAGAACGTCATATTCACCCTCGATAAAACCGAGCATGATCTTTTCCAGCCTGGGACCGTCCATCTGTCCGTGAGCAACTACTGTCCTGACATCCGGACAAAGACGGCTGACCAGTGCTTCGACTTCCGTGATATTCTGTATCCTGTTGTGTATGAAAAAGACCTGCCCGCTCCGGCTGACCTCATAGTATATGGCTTCACGGATAATGTCCTCGTTGAAGCTGTGCAGTTCCGTAAGGATCGGGTAGCGGTTTGGCGGCGGGGTTCGGATGATGGACAGGTCCCGCGCCCCCATCAGGGACAGCTGAAGGGTTCTCGGAATGGGTGTTGCGGTCAGGGTAAGGGTATCAACATTGAGCTTTAGCTGTCTTAATTTTTCCTTTATGGCCACGCCAAATTTTTGTTCTTCATCGATAATGAGAAGTCCAAGGTTTTTAAAACGGACATCCTTGCTAACCAGGCGGTGCGTGCCAATAATGATATCGGTTTTTCCGCTGGCAAGTTCAGCCAGGGTTTTCCGCTGGGCTGCAGGGTTTTTCAACCGGCTTATGTAATCAACATTGCAGGGGAAGTCTTTCAGGCGTTCCGAAAAGGTTTTAAAATGCTGGAGTGCCAGGATGGTTGTCGGTACGAGAACAACCACCTGTTTACTGTCGCTTACTGCCTTGAAGGCTCCGCGGATGGCCACCTCGGTTTTGCCGAATCCCACATCACCGCATACCAGGCGATCCATAGGGAAGGCCGCTTCCATGCCTTCTTTCATCTCCCGGGTTGCCTTGAGCTGGTCTTCGGTATCCTCGTACATGAACGATGCCTCCAGCTCTGTCTGGAGATAACTGTCAGGGGAAAAGGAAAATCCTTTCTGTGCCTTCCGCCTGGCATACAGATCGATAAGTTCACGGGCAATTTCCTTAACCTTTTTCCTGGTCTTGCTTTTCAGCTTCTGCCATGCTCCGGTCCCGAGCTTATAAACCCGTGGAGGCTGGTTGTCCTTTCCCTTGTATTTCGAGATCCTGTGCAGGGAATGAATGCTGACATAGAGTGTGTCCTGGTCCTTGAACACAAGTTTGACGGCTTCCTGTACCCGGTTGTCAAGACGGATCTTTTCGAGTCCCCCGAACTGCCCGATCCCATGATCTATATGGATCACGTAATCACCCGGGTTCAGTCCCGTAAGCTCCCTGATGGTAAGGCTTTCCTTCCTGGTAAAATGCTCCTGGAGCTGGTAGCGGTGATGCCTGTCAAAGATCTGGTGGTCGGTATACATGCAGGCTTTCAAACCATGATCTATAAATCCCTGGTGAAGTGTGCATAGCATGGGTTGAAATTGCACTTCTGTATGCGTATCCTCAAAAATGGCAGCCAGGCGGTCGATCTGCTTCTGGTTATCCGACAG
>JAUVKJ010000094.1 GCA_030592145.1 Bacteroides sp. | reverse complement strand
GAAAAGCTGCCTTCCATCTTTTCTTCCTTTGTCAACGGGATGGTTCGTCCCAGGAAAACCCTGGTAAGCTGGATATCCAGCCACCGGAATCCCCGGATCATCATCAGGGTTCCAACAAAAATAAAAAAGCCTGCTACAATGACCAGGAGTCCGAACGACAATGAAAGCCCGGTTACGACCAGGGTGAAATAAACAATGCTGAGTGGGAATGCAATAAGAATGTAAACGATGCTGAGATAGGTTTGTGCATCGCCCAGAACACTGAAAAATGGAATACGTTTTCTCATTCGAAAACATTAGAAAAAACCACGTGTCACCGAAAGGGAACCGGAGACACGGGTAATATGATTTAGATTGACTCTGTTTCCACTATCTTGGCCAGAACATCGGCATAGGGAAGGATGAGGTATTTTTTCCCTTCAAATTCGGTTTCGGTTCCCGAGTATTCCTTGAAAAGCACAATGTCGCCAACCGATATCTCTGCATTGTCGATATTGCTCAAACCGATAACTTTTGCTGTTTTAGGTTTTTCCCTGGCAGTATCAGGGATGATGATCCCTGAAGCGGTGGTCTGTTCCTTCGCCTCATCGGTGATATCCAGAAGCACGTTCTGGTTAATAGGTTGTAACTCTTTCATTATTATTGATTTTGAATGTATATATTGACTATGATCCTCCGATTGGAAGCACAAATGTAATTAATCTTTTTCATCCCTGTATATTAAGCAAACGATTGATTTTTGTTTTGTCAAAACCTATAACAGTTTCCCCTCCGATCAGGGTCTGGGGAACTCCCTGCTGTCCGCTTCTGCGAACCATCTCCCGGGCTGCGCCCTCGTTTTTTGATACATCGATGTCGGTATAACGGATATTGTTTTTATTGAGATAGGATTTAAGGGTGGTGCACCAGGAACAGGAGGGTGTTGAATAGACCGTAACCTGCTTTACTTTCCTTCCTTCCTTTTCTGCTTTTGCAACATATACTGCATTATCAAACAAACCTTTGTAATAGCTTGAATCGTGTGCACCCTTGTATGTGTTTTTAAACTCTTCTCCGGCAAACTCGAGCAGGGCAGGCGCTGAGTTGATAAAATACGCGGGATGGATATCCCTGACCTGGTTTACATCGGCAGTAAATATTCCGATATCACTGGTGTCTTTGGCAGCACCGTTTAGATTCTGATATGCCCTGTCGCTCTGTTCAGAACCCTTCTTGTAGATCAGGAGGAAAGAACGTTTTTCCTTACCAAGCCTTTTTCTCAGATCCTCTAGTGTATTTACCTCAATCGTATCCATATAGGCAGATACGTTTACATATACTGTGCCAAAAGGCATACAGGAATATTTGTCAGCCTTTCATGCAAACTTGTCAGTTTCAGGGGAACACCCTGAGTTTAAAAACCCGGATTCCGACCAGAAGAAGGACAAGATGGTAGATTAGGGCGATGCTGTAATTGATGTAGTATGGAATGGATGAGAAACCGGGTTCGAACATTTTAAAAATCCAGTATAACGGAAGTATTCCAAAGGTATATTCATAAGAACCTTTAATGAAATAACTCAGGACCGGCAGGAACATAATAAAATTCAAACCCTTCATCCAGGTAACACCTTCGATCTTATTACGGGCAAATACGATGATGAAAAGGCTCATAACCGGGGCCACAAGGCTGACCGGCAGTGATGCAGTAATGATCTTTGCCGGAGACCAGTCGACAATCCCGGTCACTGCGATGGTAAGAACTGTGAAAAAGAAGGAAAAAACACTAATAAACAGCAATCGGAATACAAGGAATTCTATCGAGGAGATTGGAAGCACCCGGATTACTATTAGTACATCCTGGTCTTTCTCATCGAGCATGATAAAGGAATAAATATACGCAGGGAACATGGCCGTAATCAGGCAGAAAGTACCCAGGATGACCTTTGTATATGGTTCCATATCCGGAAAAACTTCTGCGAGGGCAGGAAGGCCAAAACGCAACAGGCCGATAATAACCAGTGGGACAAAAAGCATTACATACAGGATGGGATCCCTGAAGATCAGTTTCATGTCATTCCGGCTGTATGTAAGGATACGGTTCATAATTTGCTTGATACCATAATATGCCGTCGAAATGAATATGCAGCATAATTATAGGAGAGCAGAAGCCATACCGGGAGGTAGATCAGAGAATACACCATATCTGAAGTGGAGATGGGATGAAATGATGCCCATAGCAGGTTCAGGGTAGCCTGTGTTGGCAGAATATACAGCAGCCAGCTGTCGGTCAGTTGAAAAAAATTCAAAAGGGGAAGGGCCAGGGGAGCCAGGAACTGGGGAATAATAATGAAGTACTGGTTGAAGTTCCGCATGCGTGAGACTCCTGCAAATCCCAGCAGGGTAACAATGGCGGAGGTGATAAATACCCCGTATATGAACAGGAAGTAATTGAACCTGAGTCCATGTCCCGCTATCGCTATGACCAATGCACAGACAGTGGCGATCAATCCCAGGGAGATCACCTTTGAAAAAAGGTATTCCGAGATTCTCAGAGGGGTAACTACTAATGCATCAAGGGTATGTGAACCTTTTTCAAACAGGACAAGTGCCCCGATGAAAATAAATCCCAGCATTACGGGATCGGTAAAAATCAGTAAAACCAGGATCTCATCAAACTCATCCCTGACTAGCAATTTAAATATCATTGTATACAGGATGGTCACGACTGCGGCCACGGTAAGAATCTGGTATTTTACCTGAAGGCGAAGGTCCCAGAACACAGTTCCAATAAGTCTTTTAATACTCATCTCACAACAGGTTCTTTCCGGTTACTTTAATAAATACTTCATCCAGGCTTGCTTCCTGGGAATGTATGGAAATGACCTCCCGGGTTTTCAGGATATCCATAAACTTCTGGTCCTTACCAATGTCCTTTAGTGGGAATTCTTTGACTTTTATTAACTGCCCGCCATCTGCATATTCAACCTTGACTTTATGTTTACCATGGTCAAGCTTCAGTTGCTTCGGGGTTTCGGTTATCATCAGTTCGCCATCCACGATAAAGGAGATCCGGTCACATAATTCATCGGCGTCGTGCATATTATGGGTGGTAACAAAAATGGTTTTTCCAATGGCTTTCTGATCAAGAATAATGTCTTTTATTTTCCTGGAATTCACAGGATCAAGTCCCGTTGTAGGTTCATCCAGGAACAGGATCTCCGGATCATGCAGAAGGGCACGGATAAAATTCAGCCGGACCTTCATGCTTTTTGAAAAGTTTTCTACTATTTTATTTGCATCCTGCAGTAGTCCGACCTTCTCAAGCAATCCGAGATAATCTTTTTTCCGGCTATAGAAACTTCCGAAAAACCGGAGGTTTTCCATGGCTGTCAGCTTCAGGTAATGATTGGGGAGTTCGAATCCGATACCGACATGATTGTAGAAATCGGGATCCCAGTCCTCAAGACTTTTCCCCATGATGGATATTTTTCCGGTATAACCCTTTAAAAGGCCGATAAGGATTTTCTGGGTGGTGCTCTTTCCGGCTCCGCTTGGACCAAGGAATCCGAATATCTCGCCGGGTTCGATCCTGAAATTGAGATTCCTGGCTGCCTGAACATGGCTTCCCGGGTATTGAAACGTAAGATTATCCGCCTGTATCATTGGTTTTGTTTTCAAGGTAATCCATTACGGATTTACGGTATGTTTTTCCGACAGGGATCTCTTTTTCTTCGATGGAAACTGAATGGCTGGTCCATGACGACAGGCGGTGGTAGGGAACGATCCAGGAGCGGTGTACCCGTATAAAATCATAGGGAGATAATAATTTTTCGAGGTTCTTCATGGTTTGTTTTGTAATGAGCCGGCCTCTGTCGGTATGGACCAGTGCATAATCTTTCAGACCCTCTACATACAGGATATCGGAAGTGCTGACCTTAAAGGTTTTTTTATCCGAATAGATAGTGATGGTCCTGGAAACTTCTTCTTCCTTATCACCCGTACCGGTACCATTCTTATTAGTACGGTCATGGTATCGATTAACTGACTTGATCAGCCTCTCAAGGGATATTGGTTTTACAAGGTAATCGATCACGTCCAGTTCAAAAGCTTCCACGGCATATTCCCTGTATGCGGTTGTGAAGATCACTTTTGGGGGACGGGCAAGTGATCTGAGCATTTCAAGTCCGGTAAGCTCGGGCATTTGAATGTCAAGAAAAACCAGGTCAATTCTTTCCCTGTGAATAACCTGGAGAGCGTCTACTGCATCATTGCACCGGTCTACGATCACCAGTTCGGGGATTTTTCCGGCAAGACTGGCAAGGGCTTCGACAGCCAGGGGTTCATCGTCAACAATAAGGCATCTGATATTCATAATCATCATAATCATGTTTCAAGTTTCAGTCGAACCGCATAAAGTGTATCCTCATCGCGGATCTCCAATGAATGCCTTCCCTGGTACAGAAGTTCAAGCCTTTTTTGGAGGTTAATCATTCCCGTTCCCCCCTTAAGCTCCTTTTTTTCCTTTTTTAAAGGCCTGGTATTTTCAATGTAAAAATCAACATTTCTGCCGGTTATTTCCAGTTTTATTGTTAACCGGACCTTCTTTCTTGATTTGCTGATGCCATGCTTAAATGAATTTTCAACGAGTGGTAACAACAACAGCGGTGAAAGATGAATGCTTTCAGGATCTCCTTTAGTCTGAAAATCGATCACAAGCCTTTCCCCGTAACGGAGGTTCTCAAGCTCAATATAATTCCGGATAAGATCCGTCTCTTTTTTGAGGGAGACTTTATCGTTTTCTCCATGATAGATAAGGTAATCAAGCAATTCGGACAGCTTCAACACTGCATCCGGTGCCAGGTCTGATTTCTGAAGAGCCAGCGAATAGACATTGTTCAGGGTATTGAAAAGGAAGTGCGGATGGATCTGGGATTTCAACAATTTCAGCTCGGCTTCGATCTTCTCTTTTATGGCAACCTGTTTCCGGTTCTGTTCATAATACCAGAATTCAACCAGTTTAATCGAAACGGTCAGGAATACTATGAAATAGGTGCTCGAAAGAAGTGTATAGATGTCTCGGGTACTGTAGTAGATATCCATAACCTGGAATTTCTCAAGGAAGATCAGAAACAGCATAGTTGTGATCAGTTCAAGATCCAGGGAAACGATAACGGTAAAAACCAGATATACCAGAAACAGTACGTATCTACCAGGGGCCAGGTAGCGGGGAATGAGAAAATAAACGATCCAGTAGCTGACCCCTGCTGCGATCAGGAGGATGATGGAACTGTACAGCAGGCTGTAGGGATTAAGCAGATCACCGTATCCGAATAGCAGACTCATGAAGCACCAGATGAGGATCCAGTAAACCAGGTGCAGCAGTACTTTGAATGTGGTTGATTCTTTATATATTTTCTGCCATTTGCTCATCCGGCATGATCTTGCGGATATTAAAATTAAGACATAATACCTAATTCCGGGCCTCTGCACTTTCTTTTTCGAAGAACGGTCCACTTGTGTCGATGAATGCCCGGATGTTGCGATAAAAGATCTTTATCACAGGTTTCACTACGCCGGTCTACAAGTTCCGGATGCCGGTCTATTATTCTGGTTTCTGTTTTTCTTCTGCCCTACATTTGAACTGGAAACCAAATAATTAATTAATTATCTTTAAAATCCAGATCATGAAAACTTTGGCTGAAACAATGCAGATGATGGGAGGGATCTTTTTGTGGATCCAGGCTCTTATCATGGTTCTTATTTTGATCCTGGCGATTCAAAAATTCATCCGGTATTTTGGGAAACCGGGATCGCAAAAATCACCATTCCACAGCTCTCACCATGCCATTCTGTTCCTGGGGATATTCAGTTTTGTATGGGGTATGTTTACACAGCTCGTCGGTATAGTCCAGGCATTGAATGCAATCATTGAAGCTGCGGATGTTTCACCGGAGCTGGTGCTAATGGGACTTAAAAATTCTTTCGTGTCCCCCGTGATCGGACTCAGCACAATGTTACTGTCTGCCCTTGTCTGGGCGATACTCCATGTAAAGTATACAATGGCTGAGAAGAAGAGAGCTTAATCGCAAAAAGTTCCCCTGGCGATCATGAGGTTTTTAATGTCAACCTCAAGGGCACCTTCCTGGATGGCCGGGTTGTCAATAACGTTTTCTATCCATTCGTCCGAGAGGGACTGGTCCAGGATCAGGATGCCGTTACCCGCATCGTCAAAATCGGCCTGAACCAGGACTTCTTTGGCATCTTCAAGGACACTCAGCAAATAAAAATGCTCCTGAAGCAAATCCTTATTTTGATTATCCGGCCTCGTGCGGAACCTGAAAAAACCGTAGGTTCCCATATCCACCGGTTCCCACCAGGGACAAATATCCCCCTTAATAAAGGAGATGGGCAGTACTTCTGCATTGAATATGCCGGCTTTTACGGCAGGATCTGATTCCACGAGTTTCCAGGCAGCCTCTTCGCTTTCTGCAAGGATTATCATCATTTCGCCCCCGCCCTGAAAGGATCCGGAAGCAACCAGATCATCCGCTTTTGCAAGTTTATCCATATACGAAAGGCGACCTTCCTTCAGGCGTTGCATTTCAACTTCGGGCAATTCTTCTTTATCCGGATTTGAGTTCAGGAATACAAAATACTGTGATTTCTCCGTACCCCCGCAAGCGCAAATCAGTGAGGCAAGCAGGAGAAGGAGCAGGATATGCCTGGATAATTTCATGTGGTTTTGTTTAGCCCTTGTAGCTTTTTATAGCATACCAGGGAATGAATAAAAGAGCAAAATGGCC